>USKO01000010.1 GCA_900555365.1 uncultured Bacillota bacterium | reverse complement strand
TAATTGCTCTGCTTCTTTTTCAACATCGATATCCATAAGCAATTCTTTGATAGCTTCAGCACCCATGCCTACTTCGAAAGCATCAGAACCATATTTTTCACAGTACTCATAATACTCTTTATCAGTAATAACCTGTTTGTATAACAAGTCTGTCTTTTTAGGATCAAGCACTACATAACAAACATAATATACAATTTGTTCTAGTACTTTTGGAGTCATTTCAAGTAATGTACCAATTTTAGATGGAACATTTCTGAAAAACCAAATATGAGTACAAGGAGCAGCAAGTTCAATATGTCCCATGCGCTCTCGTCTAACTTTAGCGCGTGTTACTTCTACTCCACATTTATCACAAACTACGCCTTTATAACGCACTCTTTTGTATCTTCCGCATTGACATTCCCAGTCCTTTCTTGGTCCAAAAATCTTTTCACAAAAAAGACCATCTTTTTCAGGCTTTTGAGTCCTATAATTTATTGTTTCAGGTTTGGTCACTTCACCATGAGACCATTCCCTAATCTTCTCAGGTGAAGCGATACCTATTCTAATAGAATCAAAATTGTTTAGTTCAAACATATTAAATCCCCTTTTTACTATTCATCAAAGTCACCGAAATCGTCAAAGATATCGAGATTGTCAAGATTGTCATTTTTAGTTGTTTCTTCGAAGACTTCAAATAACTCTTTATCATCTTCTTCGCCTGCTGAAGTCTTTTCTTTGTTTAAGCTTTCTTCAAAGTCATAAATTCCTTCTTCAAGATCTTTTTCAGTATCTTGAGCAATTGTTGGAGTAACATCCTGCTCGTCTTGGCTAAGTTCATTGAGTGAAATTTCTTTGTCACCGTCAGTTAAAATCTTAACATCAAGTCCGAGAGCTTGCAACTCTTTTACTAAAACTTTGAATGACTCAGGTATTCCAGGTTCTGCAATAGGAAGACCTTTGATAATTGCTTCATATGTCTTAAGTCTACCATTTAAATCGTCAGATTTAACTGTCAACATTTCTTGCAAGATGTGGCTTGCACCATATGCTTCAAGTGCCCAAACTTCCATTTCACCAAATCTTTGTCCTCCAAACAGAGATTTTCCTCCTAGAGGCTGTTGTGTGATTAGTGCATATGGTCCGATAGAACGAGCGTGGATCTTAGAGTCAACCATATGTTCAAGTTTAAGCATATATTTAAATCCAACAGTTGTAAGGTTATCAAATGGCTCGCCAGTTCTTCCATCATAAAGTTGAATCTTACCATCAGGTCTAAAGTTGTTTTCCCTAAGAAGTTCGCTAATTTCTTCAGCACTTGCTCCGTCAAATGCAGGAGTAGCCACCTTCCAACCGAGAGTTTTAGCTACGAGGCCTAAGTGAGTCTCTAAGATCTGTCCAATATTCATACGAGATGGAAGACCAAGAGGACTAAGCACAATATCAAGTGCTTTTCCATTTGCCATGTATGGCATATCTGCTTCTGGCAATATGATAGAAACGACACCTTTATTTCCATATCTTCCAGCCATTTTGTCGCCGACAGAAAGCTTACGTTTTTGTGCTACTGTGACTTTAACCATCATGGTAACGCCAGGTTCAAGGTCATCTTTGTTTTTCTTAGAGAAGACTTGAACATCAACGACAACCCCACCTTTTCCATGTTGAACACGAAGTGAAGTATCTCTTACATCTCTAGCTTTATCTCCAAAGATTGCTCTTAGAAGTCTCTCTTCAGGTGTAAGATCTGTTTCTCCTTTTGGAGTAACTTTACCAACCAATATATCATTTGGATGCACTTCTGCACCAATTCTAACAATACCGTTTTCATCAAGGTCTTTAAGAGCATCCTCACCAAGATTAGGAATATCTCTTGTAATTACCTCATCCCCAAGTTTGGTTGTTCTACATTTGATTTCGTGGTCATAAAGAGTGATTGAGGTATAAACATCCTCTTTAACCAGTCTTTCATTGATAAGAATAGCGTCCTCAAAGTTTTGACCTTCCCAGTTCATGTAGCCTACAAGCACATTTTTACCAACGGCAAGTTCGCCTTTCTCAGTTGAATAACCATCAGTTAAAACATCGTCTGCTTGAACCTTTTCACCCTTAACAACGCATGGTCTTTGGTTAAAGCAAACATCGTCATTTGCTTTTGCAAATTTAGTTACAGGATAGATGTCTTCGTCGCCTTTGTCAGTAAGCACTCTTATCTCATCTGCTGAAACATAACTAACTGTTCCCGCTCTTTTTGCAAGCACAACGCAACCACTATCATGAGCAGCCACTGCTTCCATGCCAGTTCCAACAATTGGAGCTTCTGGACGAAGTACAGGCACAGCCTGACGCTGCATGTTTGCACCCATAAGTGCACGGTTAGCTTCATTTCCATTAACAAATGGAATAAGGCTTGTTGCAACTGAAATCATTTGTCTTGGAGAAACATCCATGTAGTCAACTTTATTTGGAGCAACTTCTTCAATAACTGAGCCATGTCTACATGTAATTCTTTTGTTTATAAAATGTCCTTCACTATCAAGTGGCTCAATAGCTTGTGCGATATAGCTTTCATTTTCTACATCAGCCATCTTATAAACGACATCTTTGGTCACTACTCCTCTCTCTTTGTCAACTACCCTGTAAGGAGTTTCAAGGAAACCATAATCGTTGACCCTAGTATAAGCTGCTAGTGTATTGATAAGACCGATAGATTGTCCTTCAGGAGTTTCCACAGGACAAATTCTGCCATAGTGAGTAAAGTGAATATCACGAATTTCAGGATCTGCTCTCTCCTTTTTAATTCCTCCTGGTCCAATGGCTGATACACGACGTTTTTGTGTTATTCCAGAAAGAGGATTCTTCTGATCCATAATCTGAGATAATTGTGATTGAGAGAAGAAATCTCTTAAAGCCTTATTGACAGCTTTAGGATTCATAATTTGTGAAGGAGTAACCTCCTCAAATTCTCTTCCTTGAAGAGTTTCTTTGATATTTGTTGAAAGTTTAGTAACACCAGTTCTAAATGCATTGCAAGTAAGCTCACCAACAGTTGCAACTCTCTTATTAGAAAGGTGCTCAATCTTATCTATTGTTCCTATACCTTCAAGCACATCAAGATAACAAGAAATTGTAGCTAAAATATCATCCATAGTAAGCGTTGTGATAATAAGCTCTTTAACATTGTTTTTAATAGCTTCAATTCGTTTTTCCTTTGTCTTATTTGCAGCAAGAATTTGCTGAAGTACTGGATAATATACATCTTCGAAAATTCCGAGTTCTTCTTGATTGCATGGGAAAACTTGTGAAAGAGTAACTCTATTATTACCTCTCATAAGATGTCTTTTGCCATTCACTTGAACCCAAACTTCATTGATGCCAGCGTTTTGAACTTTCTTTGCACTTTCTTTGTCAAATTCAACGCCCGCTTTAACTAGAAGCTCGCCATCAGCAATGATGTCGTCAGCATTGATAAGTCCTGGAAGCCTTTCTTTTAGACCGAGCTTCTTATTAAACTTGTATCTTCCAACTCGAGAAAGATTATAATATGCATCTGTGAAGAATGATACATTTAAGAAACTGCGTGTGCTCTCAACTGAAGGAACATCGGCAGGTCTTGTTTTTCTAGAGAATTCAAGCAATGCTTCCTCTTGAGTTGTCTGAGGCTCTTTATCAATAACATTTTTAATATATCTGTTATTACCAAAAGCTCTCAAGATTTCTTCGTTTGTAAAACCAAAACATTTAAGGAATAGTCCAAGACTAATTTTATTTTTACGCTCTAAAACAATTTTAAGATTTTCGTTTGCACCTTGTTCAATTTCAATCCAATTTCCATGTACAGGAATAACCTGTGCTCTAAGCGTTGAATTATCTTCTTTCTCTCTTGAGAGATAAACACTAGGCGCTCTTACAATTTGATTGATAACAACTCTTTCAATGCCGTTGAATATGAAAGAACCCTGCTCCGTCATCATAGGAACATCGCCCATAAATACTTCTTGTTCAACAGCTTGCCCAGTTTCTTCTACGACAAAACGAACCTTTATCTTTAAAGGTGAAGAATATGTTGCACCTCTTCTCTTGCACTCCTTTATATCATATTTTGGCTGTGCAAAAGGCAAAATCTCGGTAACATATAATTTTGCTTTTCCTGAATAATCAGTAAGAGGAAAAAATTCATCTAAAACTCGTTTAATTCCCTTTGTTAAAAAATCATTGTAAGATTTCTTTTGAATGTCAAGAAGTGGTGGAACTTTGATAAGTTCTTCACAATGTCCAAAAGTGTATCTTTCCGTTTTCCCTTGTTTTACTTTTCTCACATTAACAGACATCTGATTCTCCTTATATTTTAGTAACTGAAAAAAAGCAAAAAAGGACCCTATAGCACAAAAATGCCATAATAGTCCTATCTATTAAGTTAAAAACCCATAATCTTCTTCACAGCCCTATAGTCTTATCAATTATAACTCAAAGTAAATACATAAGTCAATAGTTTTTTTACATTTTTTTAAATAATATACATTATTTTTTTAAAACTTTTACTCTTTAAAACAAGAAATTTGGCTTTCTTTGTCAAGCATCTTAAAAAGACATTATTAAATTAAAAATATTTAAGCAGACTTTGCAATTAAATTATTTTCGTTTGCCACATTTCATTGATAACTAAAAAGAGGACTAATGTGTCCTCTTTTATTAAGCTTTGTCAAGCCAAGAAAGTTGTGATTCAAAATATAGAGTACTAAATCCGCCAATGTTTGTCATCCAAACTGGAATGGTTGGCACTTCAATTGAATAACTTCCATCCCTACTTTGATAGTATGATTGACCGTTATCGTAGCTATAGTAGTAAATTCCTTGTTTATCTTGTTTATCTTGGTTATCTATTCTTCTTTCATACAGATTTCCGTTTGAATCTTGCAAAATTATAATCTGTGTCATTTGAGAATGATCAATTGAAGGAATTAACGTATAGCCTTCACCTAGATTTGTTACGCTTCCATTTCCACTTGCCAGCGTAAAGCCTCCCGTACCACTTAAATTGAAAGTCAATGAATCGTAATAATAATCATTAACTTTATAATAGTAGTTGTCTGTACTATTATTGTAATAAGTCTCTACATTATTGATAGCACTAAAATCGACATTAAGTACTTGATATTTTGTTGCACCTTCCCATTTATTTATTGTCTTTTCATCAATGTAGTCAAAAGCCAACCCGCCGCTTTCGTTTAAAATTAATTGAAGCGTTGTATAATATTTTCCACCATTGTAATAAACTGTACTACCATCAGATAAAACATAGTAGGTAATTAAATTCAAAGTTGACGCTTCTGGATTTTTAAGCGTTTTAGGCGAGTCTTCTGTTAAGTCACTGCTAGTTATATTTACAAAATTTTCATAAACACCTTTGCTTGAATTGTATTCAAGTATGATATTTTCTTCTTTGTTATAAATATATTGATTACTTACATTATTATAGAATATAGTTTCTTTTGACATTGTCTCATATCTTCCGCCAAACAGATTATAGAAGGTGCTCTGTGCAGTTCCTGCGAGAATAGTTGAAGTTGACGAATCTTCAGCAAAGTTTGCTGCATAATCAACACTAGACTCTCCATAATTATTAACAACAAGATGCATAGTGGCATTTCTAGCTTTTGAATTGTATGTTACAAAATCATTTTTATATGCGGCTGCAGCTTTTTTCTCTTCTTCAGTAGGATTGTCGCTTGGCACTTTACTTGATGCATTAGAATATATAGAACCATGTCCAAAATAATAAACATTTTCAATCGTTTGATTTGTGGTCACATTATAGCTATACTGAACTCTGTCGTTGTCAAAAGTGTTGAATTCTTGCAAATTGCCAAGTGCCCTGCTGTCACTTACAGAAGCATTTATTTTGGATGTTGTATAGCAATATCTCATTGTCAAGTTATTTGAAGATGAGCCAATCAAGCCTCCAACATAAGCAGTAGAAGCCACTCCATAGGTAATGGTATTGATATTTAGATCGGCAAGACAATAAGAATTTTGCATTGTCACAGCTGGACTTGTAATGCTATCTATCTGACCAATAATTCCACCTAAATATGGGTTTGTCTTTTGGCCAGTAACTGAAAGCGAAGCTGCTTTAACTGCAACATTGTCAATTTCAAGTGGAGCATTTACATATCCTACAGCTCCGCCTAAAACAGATCCTGCTTCAATTTCTTGATAAACTATTGCGTTAGAGATTGTTGAAATATATGATCCGTTTTGAATGATTGCTCCAACAAGACCGCCAACATAATAAATACCTTCAGTTGCATCGCCGGTGTTAGTAACTCTAAATGGCTGATCAATGACAGCATCCTTTATATTTCCACCAGCAAGCGACCCCGCAATACCTCCCACTGCTGTAGCAGCTGTAGGCACAGTCGAGAAGATTGAAAGTGTCGAATTATTGCCATAGACATATGAATAATTCAGATTTCCGCTTACCTCACCGGCAACAAGACCACCGAAATGATATGCTTTAATTTGAGCTTGAGACGAACCCGACACTACATCTACAAAAGTGTAATTTACAGAGGCATTTTGACCAATTCCACCATAAGCAAAACCCGCTCTACTTCCCATAACAGATGTAGTTCCAGACACATGTGCATTTGTTATATTTCCAGCGCCAGCAAACCCTACTATGGCTCCTGCATATGAGTAGTTTGTATAAATATTTGAGTTTTCTGTATATCTATTTTCACTTGATGAAGAATAACTTGCAGTAACATTAATATCGCTTGTAACATTTTTGATAATATATGATGTATTTGCCCTGCCTACTATACCGCCAACAAAGTTCATCCCATATACAACGCTTGAGCCAGCCCCACTGGAATTAGAATTAATATTTATGTCATATAGATAACCATATCTCAATATTCCTGCAACCGTTCCTACGCAATTGGCGTTAGAGAATGTTACTTCTGTAGGCGAAATTGTCAAGTTTTTAATTGAGCCAGTTCTACTTGCCGAATAACCTACTTGAGCGAACAATCCTGCAGATGTCAGGTTTTCTTCAGATAACAAGCTAATCTGTGTGATTTCCATCCCATTACCTTCAAGAATACCGGCAAAAATAGTTTTATAAAGCGATGATGAAGCTTTTTCAGAATAACTTATATCACTTACTATTCTGTAATTTGTGATGTTTATGTTGTTATTTGCATTTTGATTTAAAATTTCGCTTTCCATAGTGTCGCTATCATAAATAATTCTAGGATTGTGAATTGTTCCATTGTTTGGTGCATTTGAATCATCAACATAATAATATGTGATATTTCCAGTTGCTTCATCAACTTGTGAATAGCTGAAATTTCTTATAGAAAGTGCATCAACATTTGCGCTGACAAGTTCAAGTCTGCCATTTGAGAAGGTCTTTAGTTGAGTGTTATATACAGTATTTGTCTGTACATTTCCGTCTTCACCCTCAATTTCAATCTTGCTAGTCGAAGGAACATATTCAACATATGTAGTTGAAGTGTTACCATCAGAAACAAACCAAATTGCATTTACTCCTATTGTATTTTGATAGGAGTAATCACCAAAATAATTTGCTACATCATTAAACTGCTGCGCATTAAGTCTAGATACACCATCAAAGTCGCGTTCTTGAAGAGATGTATTGATGTTGATATCATAATTCTCTGGCAATAGACCACTTCCTGCAATATTATAGAAGTAATAACAATTTTCAAATGTTCCAGTATATGAAAGAGTAGACTCTCCGGCAGTCAGTACAACATTTTCATATGCAAAGCCTGCTGCTGCTGCATTTTCATTGCTCAATACAGATACTGAGAATGAATTCTTTATTTCGCCACCATTTTCATAGACAAATCCAGCCATATGTGGTGTAACACCTAAATAAATATCGGTATAGCAGTCGCTAATTGTACCTAAGTTTTGATAAACAAAACCTGCACCTTGCTCATTACTACTTATATAACTGTCGCGATCTGGAGTATATAGCACTTCATTTGACGGAGTACCAGCTACATAACTTGTGATTATTTGTCCTCCTTCAAGGTTCGCATAAGCAAAGCCAGCTGCATATTGATTTTGGTTGGAATTATTGATAATCTTGCCTTCTTTGTAAACAGATGCAGCAATTTTACCACTATTATTTCCAACAACTCCTCCTATTCTAAATGGTGTTTTGAAATTTGCGCTTACAACGCTATTTGTAATATAACCAGTATTAGTTCCAGCTATTCCTCCGATTAGCGAGCCACTAGTGCTGTTATCAGCTATCACAGCGATATAATATTCACTTGAATTTACATAATCAGTTGACACTTTACAATTGGTTATAATGCCGTTGTTTTCACCAACTATACCGCCAAAATTGAAAGTTGTAGCAGTCGTAATAAATTTTACTGTTCGCAGTCCATATAATTCATAAATATCATTATTATCGTCAAGATTTAAATCAGAACCATCTTCCGCAGCAGTAAACACCACATTTAAGTTCTTGATTATACTATCTTCTGGCAAGCTGGTAAATATACCAATATTTGATAAGCTTCCCATGTCATATGTCCCTGAGAATATTATTGAATGGCCATTTCCATCAAATGATTTGAAAGTTGCAGCTTGTGGCTGGAAAGCTGCCACACCTGTATCTTCATTTGCTTTGCTTGGCAAAGTTATATCATTAAGAAGTATATAATATCCGCCCGACTGCATGGTCATAAAATCATCATAATCATAGATCGGTATTGGACTTTCATTGCTGCTAGATGTATAGACATTAAACATAAATGATGTTCTCAACATTTGGCTTAGATTTTCTTCATTTAATGCTGTTGCAACATATAATCCATTTTGTACGGTAAATGAAGCTTTAAAATATACAATCCATCTTCTGGAAGATGCGTTCTTACTGGCGTGATATTTAAACCATTGTAGTTAAAGAAATAATTGCTGCCAGATGCTGCCTGTCCATTCACATACCCTAGATTATAATTTCGATGTGTATCAGCAATATTGTCTTCTGGATCATCAGCCGGACCGTAATCTGGTTGAAGGTCGTTAATAAGGTTGGTATAAACCTTCCACTCGCCATTTGTAGCAAGAGCGGACATGAAATTCTCTATTCTGCCAACAACTTCGCTGTTTTCTGGGTTATATTCGATATAATCGTAAATATCTACTTCTAGAGTAGCTTGAGAACCGACTTGGATATTAATAACACCATTGCCCATGCCTGAAATTATATCTTCAGTGCCAAGTGCTGTTTCGCCATTGTAATTTATTACATATTCTTGTATTTGAATTCTAGTTCTACTGCTTGCAGATCGAGTATTCTCTCCCTCCTGCTGAGAAGCAGAGATTAAAAGATCAAATATATACCCTTCATCTCCAGATGTATAGTTAATACTATTGTTGGTTATCTGCAAATAGTATTCGCCATTCTCTTGAACGATAGTTCCAAGGTTTTCATTACCACTTGTAAGAGTTATATTTTCAGGCATAAAACCATACGAATTGATGTTGAGTTTATAACGAACACCTCTGGCAACTGCATAACTAGCATGATAATCTTGCGAGTCTGCAGTTGTTGGCTCTTTACCATCGATCTCTACATTTACAAAATTTTGGAGCTTAATTGTAAGTTCTTTAGTTGCCTCTTTAATCACTTGTCCATCTTTAACAAGGCTTATAGTTATATAAGAAATGCTATCGTCAATTACATTAGCGCTTCCCATTTCATATGTAACATAGATTACGCCGTTATATGCTACATATCCTGTGTCGCTATACGCACTCATAATTTCATCCAAAGTCAGTCTGATTCCTCTGTTTGTTGTAGAGCCTCTTATAATACTGTCATCAAATAGACCATCTTCTAGGTCATCATCTGAATTGCCGCTTTTTCTTGCAGCAAAGGAAAAATTGGCAACTGCTCTGCCAGTTTGATAATTTTCTTCTGCATTTTCTATTAAAATGTAATCAAAATCAGCATCTTCTGGAGTTATTGTTATAGCAAGCAGTCCTGTACTTCCTGGATAAGCAAAATCCGATGTTGATGCAATTGCTCCATCTCCAGCTTCATTGATATTTGAATAATTGTCAACGACTACAGATGTGATATTTGTTTGGTCAAATATGATATAGAATGAAGTAATCTGCTCGGTGTTAGATGACGAGATAATAAATATCTGATATCGTCCATATATATTGTTTTCAAATCTATTTTTAAACAAAGTACTATCTTTATTAATACCAATTCTCATTGAGAAAGATTGGTCGGTAAATCCATTTATTTCGTCCTTATATAAGTTTTCTTTGAGGCCATCTATATCAAATAAATAGTCACCGCTACTAGAAGTATAGGTCAAATTAAATCCAGAAAGAGTTTCTAGAATTTCACTTCCCTGTAAATATTCGCCGTTCAAGCCTACAATATAATAATAAAGTTCATATTCATAGGCATCGGAGTTTACAATGATGGTTTCGTTAATTTCATTACTTGATATAATTGGCGCTTGAGCATATTTAACATTATTGATAGATTGAGCGCCCTTTTTGTAATCAATTACAGTATCTGTAATCTCTTTATTTACTCCACTTGTATATTCTTCTCCATTGATTGTAAGTTTTAGCATTGGAGAAATTTTTAAACTATAAACGGCAGTCCTGGTATTTTCATTTCTTCTAAAGTTGATAATTTGTCCAGAGATTTCTACATCAAGTTCAGCTGATGCGTCAACCTTCTCGTTACCTTCTGTCGCCTCACCTTCCTCAGTCTCACCTTCCTCAGCATCTCTTTGAATATCTGTCACTTCGGCAGTAACATCACTGTTTCCCGACAAGCTGAAGACAATATTGCTTAGTGATGCAACTCCGTCACTTGTAGATTCAAGTGTCATAGCGCTATTATTAGGATCAACCGTGTAAGTTAAGCTATAATTAGGTAAAATATATAGCGAAGCAGTATTATTCCCTCTAAGATCAATTGTTGTTTCATCTATTGGACGAGAGGAAGATGATCCATTTGGATAAATAATAGATACATCATCTTCGCCTTCTGTCACATTAGGATTGAAATAATTGGTCACAAAGATATAAATAGTGATTGAATTTGTATTATTTAATAAACTTGTTCCATTTATAGCTGCAAGTCCTGTTCGTTTTACTGTAATTCTCCCACTTTGATCAATAGTCAATATGTCACTATTTTGAGAGCTGAAAGTCATTTCTCCATTTACGTTGAATGGATATAAGCTGCTAGTTACAGAAACCCTATTTAGATAAGTATCAAGTAAAGTCTGTGCTCCCTGACTTTGTTCTCCATCTGCAGCATCAAAATAATACATATAGAAAACTTGTGAAGAGCCGCCAAGAAAGGCATTGTTGAATTTTTCCTCTACCGACATAAATTCGCTGTTCTCATCAGTAAAGAAGAATATTTGATATCGAACTAGTTCTTGATTACGCTCTGTGGCAAGGACCACAAAATCGCCATAATAATTTGTACGAGTTGAGCTTGTTATATAAAGATTTTCGTCCGCTTCTTTTTGCACTTTTTCTCGAGAGATTAAATATGTAAGAACATTTATATAACTGCCTTCAGTTTGCATAACTGTAGCATTGACACTCGAGCCAAATGCAACTTTAGTTGGAGTATAACTCGAATAATCGTTATTAGTATCATAAATGATAATCAATGAAGCATCGCTACCAAGTCTGCCTTCGTCTATTGCTTGAATGGCAAATGCGCTTGAAAAATTTGCATTAGTAGATAGTTTTGCATTAGCAATAGCAGAAGTATTTGCAATATAAGTTTGTGAATTGACGCTATACATTTGACCGCGTACAAAAACTCGTGATGTGATGCCGCTTAAATTTGCATTTGTTATCCCATTAGCACTACCTATAACTCCAGCTACATTATCATATCCACTGATTTGACCGCCAACTATGATACCCTTGCCGGCTG
>USKO01000009.1 GCA_900555365.1 uncultured Bacillota bacterium | reverse complement strand
TGAAGAAAAATTTTTATTTTCCTTAGCAAAAATTTTACTTATCTTGGCAAAAATGCTATCATATAACATATGAACAACTACGACATAACATTACTAAATGAGGAGCAGCTTGCGCCATTAAAACAAATCGATGGAGCTGTGCTTGTTACGGCAGGGGCAGGCTCTGGCAAAACGCGTCTTCTTACTCACAGAATAGCATATTTGATTGATAGCTATGGCGTCAGTCCTTTTAACATTCTTGCCATCACTTTCACCAATAAAGCAGCGAATGAAATGAAAGAGCGAGTGGCCAAGATGGTGGTGGGGGCTGAAAATGTATGGATTTCGACATTTCATTCAATGTGCGCAAAAATTTTAAGAAGAGATATTGAATATCTATCTCCTTTCACTCGTGATTTTTCTATTTATAGTGATAGTGACAGTGAAAAAGCAGCCAAAGAAGTTTTATCTGCAAGAGGAATAGAAGACGACAAGATAAAAAAGCAGCTCATCTTTCATCTGTCAAACTGGAAGAATGGAAATCAGACACTTGAAGATTATATCTCTACGCATGAGAGCGAATTTGATATACACAAGATTGGTTTGTATATGACAGATTATCAAAATTTTCTTAAGAAAAATAATGCACTTGATTTTGACGATTTAATCTCAAAGACTATTGAACTTTTTGACAAATTTCCAGATGTGCTTTCCTATTATGCAAATAGGTTTAAATACATTTTGGTTGACGAATTTCAAGACACAAACCTTAAGCAATATGAACTTGTTAAAATGCTTGCAAGTGTGCATAAAAATCTCTTTGTCGTTGGTGATGAAGATCAGTGTATTTATTCTTGGCGAGGAGCAAATCTTGAAAATTTATTTAAACTCAAAAATGATTTTCCTGACATTAAAGTTTACAAGCTTGAGCGAAATTATCGTTCCACCAAAGAGATTATAGAGGTGGCAAATAGGGTCATCAAGAATAACTCTTCTCGTTTTGATAAAAACATGTGGACAGATAAAGATGGCGGAAAAAAGCCAGTGCTTTACAATGCGTATGACGAGCGTGATGAGGCGCTTTTCGTTGCTAAGACCATTGAAAAGTTAAAGAGCGAAGGCTATGAGTACAATGATATCGCGGTTCTTATGCGAATAAATGCGCTGTCACGAAGTTTTGAAGAGGCTTTCTTATCATACAATATTCCTCATCGCATTTTTGGTGGTTTTAAGTTCTACGAAAGGGTGGAAATTAAAAATGTGATAAGTTATCTTCGTCTATTTGTCAATCCAAAGGACGATATATCTTTTGCAAGAATAATAAACTTTCCAAAGCGCGGCATAGGTGATGGCACAATAGCGAAATTGAAAGCACTTAATGACGATAAATCTTTGCTTGAGAACTGTCTGTCAAGCGAGCTTGAGGCGAGCGCGCTATATAAAAAATTTGAACCTTTTATTCAAGCGTATAAGAATTCGGCTATGCATATAAATGAAAACTTATCGCAGTTTATTAAAGAGGTTATCAAGAATTTCAAAATCAGAGAAAACTATAATCCAAATGATGAAGATGATTTCAATAGGCTGCTCAATATTGAACAGCTAGTTGCATCAGCAAGCGACTTTGAAGCGCTCAACGAGAAGGCGACTTTGTCAGAGTTTTTGGAGTCAATAACTTTAAGTAGCGATAACGATGAAATCGGCAGCGGCGGCGCGGTCACTATTGCAACTGTGCATGGAGTAAAGGGACTTGAGTTTAAAGTTGTATTTATTATTGGTCTTGAAGAGGGTATATTTCCAATTTCTCGCGCCTTTAATAGCAAAGCAGAGCTTGAAGAGGAGAGAAGGCTTATGTATGTTGCTCTGACGAGGGCAGAAGAGCAGTTATATCTGACCTTTGCGACCAAGCGCTATCTTTATAGAGAAAGTCAGTATCAAATGATAAGCAGATTCTGTAAAGAGCTTGGGCTTTATCAAGAGAAGCCAAAGGAAAGTTTTAAGCCATATCCATCAAACATAGCTAGCGAGCCTTCATTTAGCCAATTTGAAAAAGCAAGGCTTTTTAATCACAATATGATTAGCAAAGAGGAGAAAAAACCTCTTAAAGATGTCAGCGTATACAAGCTTGGGCAAATTGTTTCTCATCCGAGGTTTGGTGAAGGCGAAATTGTAGAAATTTCTGAAGATGGCCTTGTTGGAGATATAATTTTTGAAGATTTTGGCAAAAAAAGTTTGATGTTAGATCTTGCGCCTCTTGAGATAGTTAAGGAGTAAAAATGGATAAGATTGAAAGAATGAAAGCGCTCATTAAAGAGATAAATAAACATAATTACAATTATTACACTCTTGACGCGCCAACAATTTCAGATAGCGAATATGACAAACTGTACTATGAGCTTGTTGACCTTGAAAAAGAAACAGGAGTTATTTTGCCTTCCTCTCCATCGCAAAGAGTGGGCGGGCAGATTCTTGAAGGCTTTGCCAAAAAAAAGCACGAGGTTAACCTATACTCATTAAACAAGGTGCGTGATTTTGAGGACCTTGAAAATTGGTGCAACGACATGGAAAAACTAACAAAAGGCACTAAATTCGCACTTGAATACAAGTTTGACGGACTGCAAATTGTCATTGAATACAATAACGGTCACTTTGTCAGTGCAACTACGCGGGGCGACGGCAGTATTGGCGAGGATGTGTCAGCGCAGGTTAAAACTATAAAGTCAGTGCCGCTTGAAATAGGCTTTCAGGGACGCCTCATAGTTCAAGGCGAAGGAATGATGACCAATAAGAGCTTTGAAAAATATAATAAAGATGCCTTAGAAAAGCTTAAAAATCCTAGAAATGCAGCAGCAGGCGCTATTAGGAATCTAGATCCTAAGGAAACTGCAAAGCGCAATCTTGACTATTTTTGCTATTCAATTTTGCTTTGCGGCGGAAAAAAGTTTGACACGCAGGAAGAAATGCATAACTTTTTAGTGCAAAATGGTTTTAAAACTGGCGATTATTTCAAAATATGCAAAAATGTGCAAGAGATCATTCACGAGATCAATGAGGTCGACATTGTAAAATCTAAACTTGATGTCCAAATAGACGGAATGGTTATAAAGATAAATGATGTATCGCATCGCGAAGAAATAGGCTTTACTAGCAAATTCCCTAAATGGGCAATCGCGTATAAATTTGCAGCGCAGGAAGCGACCACTCTTCTTAAGGAAGTAGTTTGGCAGGTGGGCAGAAGCGGAAGAGTTACTCCTATTGCAAACCTTGAGCCTGTCGAGCTTGCCGGCGCCAAAATTCAAAGGGCAACTCTCAATAACATTGACGACATAAGGCGCAAGGATATCTATGAAAATGCCAAAGTTTTCATAAGACGAAGCAATGAAGTGATACCAGAAATTATGGGGCTTGCTGAAAAAACAGAAAATTCAAAGAAAATAGAACCTCCAAAAGTTTGTCCAAGCTGCGGCAAAGAATTGCTGCAAAAGGGACCTCTTCTTTATTGTGAAAATCATTTTGGATGCAAAGATCAAGTGGTTGATAGGATTGTCCATTTTGCCTCAAGAGAGGGGTTTGACATTGAGGGTCTATCTGATAAAACCGTACTTGCTCTCTATGATAATTTGGGAATAAGAAAGATTAGCGATCTATTTAAATTAACCAAAGAAGATTTATTAAAATTGGACAAATTTAAAGATAAAAAGGCTGATAATTTGATAAATGCCATTCAAAATAGCAAAAAAATCGATTTAAACAAGTTTTTGTTTGCTCTTGGCATTGGAGAAGTTGGTAGTAAAACAGCAAAAGATTTAGCTAAAAATTTTAAATCGCTAACAAACTTAAAAAATGCCAATAAAGATGATATATTAAAAGTGGAAGATATAGGTGAGGTAATTGCTGATAATATTGTGACATTTTTCAGCGATGAAAACAATTTAAAGGAAATTGAAAGTCTTTTATCGCAGGGAGTAGAGATAGTAGAGCCGCAACAAGCACTGTCTAATATTTTGGAAGGCAAAAGTTTTGTTATTACAGGAACTTTATCAAAACCGCGAAATGAGTTTGAAAAGTTGATTGAAGAGCATGGAGGAAAACTTTCAAGCAGTGTTTCTAAAAAAACAGATTATCTTCTTGCTGGAGAGAACGCAGGGAGCAAGCTTGACAAGGCAAAAGCTCTTGGCGTAAAAATAATTGACGAGAAAGAGTTAAATGACATGCTAAGATAGTTAGGGGGGCTAAAGATTTTTTCAATTCAAATTAAGACTATATTTATAACAAAAATATGAAAACAGAATTTGATTTTAATTAAAATGGCAAATACAAATAATTCATGAAATTACTTAAATCTTTTGCTCTAATAAAAATTAACGATTAACTAGATTTAAGTTTTGTAATTGGAGGAGTTATATTATGAACATTGAAGCAACAATGGCTATTCGAAGCCTTAAAAGGATAATGCAAAATGGCATAAATTATCAAACAAATTTGGGAAAGCAGGTTTTATTATTACCGTCAGATGTAGATATTGTTATTGATGATAATCAGCAAGTTGAAACGAAAGGTCTTGGCGCACTTGATAATAAGAAGAAAGATTTGTTGACACATATAAGAATAATTGAACCACTGCATTTAATATATGAAAATACTAATGTGATAATGCCGCGCACATATGCTGAAAGCCTTACGCCAATTCCTGAACATATGAGTGTACAATGCCTTATATTTGCAAATATAGATCACGACACTGCAAACTTTATAAATGAAACCAACAAAAATAATCCTTATGGGAGAGTTGAGTACGATCGGTTTGTAATATCTCGAAATAAAAATATTAGAGTAAATGCTGGAGATATTTTATATATAATGAATAGGCGCGTGGGTGGATGGGATGGAAGTATTGACCATCCAGTTATTGAATTGTTGGGTGCGGGAGGACATCTTGCTACATATTATGATTCCGAATCTGGAAGTTTTAAACCTGTAGATTATTTAGCCAACCTGCAAAGAGAATTCAGAGAGGAACTGAAGATTGATGTAAATAAGGAAAACCTTGCTATTTTTGGAGGCTTTCATAACAGGGAATCAAATGAGCTAGTTGTTTTATGTGGAGTATTTATAAATGGAGCTGAGGTAAAATCGATATTTGAAAATACGCGAAATAACATTAAAGAGAATTTGGCAGGTATATATGTAGGATATTTTGATGAGGTAATTTCTATGTATTTGGAAGATGCAAATTCATTTGCTGGTGGTCATGCAGCTTTGCCAACGAATTTTCCAAGTCAAGAGGCTTTAATGAAAAAAGTTGCTGCCTATCTGAATATACATAATAATAAGTAGTTTTCAAAGAGTGAGGTAATGGTTGTATTTTTTATGCCGTCACTTTAATTTTAATAAGCAAAAGTTTGCGTTTAATAAAAAGACGATTTGATCACAATTGCCGGCTTTTGTAATCTTAATTACTAGATTAATTCTTAAATCGTCAATTTCCTTTTATTTTTCTTACAAAAGTGATTCATATGGAATTGAATATAAAAATATATAAAACTGCCTTGTTAGGATGATTTTAACTTGAAAAAGCATAATTAATTTGCTATTGACGGCAAAATCAATGTGTGTTATACTATAGAAAATATGGAGATAAAAATGGCGAACAAATATTTAATCAGTGAAGAAAACTTAAAATCAATGTCACTTGACGAGCTTGAGAAGCTTGAAAAATTATTATCTTATGATTACAAAAAAGCTTTACATGGTGGTAGTGAGAAGAAATTAAAGAAATTAGAACTTGCAAATATTGCAACGGTTATAGCTGCTATTGCTGGAGCGGCTACTGCTGTTTCACACATATTTGCTCCTGCAGAAGCAAGTTTGGTTCTTTCTAGTACTGGTCTAGCTATTTCTATTGGCAGTTTAGCGGGTTCTATGATATTAAATAAAAAAACCAAAAATGTAATTGAAGAAACAAATTATTTAAACAACGCTCTTTATATGGTGCATAGGCAACAAAAGAGCGCTAAACATTTACAAGCTTATAACGAAGAGCAATGTAATTTAGATGATGATAACGACAAATCAATATGAGATAATATAGTAAGTTTAGGAGTAGAAAATGGCGAACAAATATTTAATCAGTGAAGACGACTTATTATCAGTAGAATAAAGTAAAACAAACAAAAGAGGAGATAACATGGGCAATTTTGTTTACAATAATAGATCATATGACACTATGGATGAAATGACATTGGCAATGGATTTAAACCAGCTATATAAATTACAAGAAGATATTAGTGATAAGATTTATAATCTTTTTTTGGATCATAGAAGGGATAGCATCTATAAGGCAGTTAATATAGCTTCATATTTAACTGCAAGTACAGGAGCTCTTATTGCTGCTATGAGTTTACTGGGAAATGGAACAGTTAAAAGCACTCTTTTAGGCTTAGGCATTGGGCTTGCATTTGGCGGGCTTGGAAGTGGAATATTGACATCAGTTAAAACCAGTCAAATTAAAGATAAAGAGTTGACGATAGGCAAGTTAACCGAGCTTTTAATTAGCATCAATAAAGCAATAGAATACAAAGAAAGTGGACGCGAAATTTTCCCAGAACTTGCAGCAAAAGAAGAAGAGAAAGATTTTACAGTTCATGTAGATTAAAATCAACACAATAATCACTAATCTGCTTTACATTTCCTGAACCGTGTGGAATCTTACAAATTTCTTTAAAATAATGAAAAAATATGGCCTTTTTTAAGCCATATTTTTGTTTCTCATTTTTATATTTAAGAAAAATCATTCAAAGAATTTCAAATTCTTAGTTTTCAAGTCCAGCGAGGTAGTCTAAAGTGACATTGAAATATATAGCAAGAACTATAGCAGCCTCAAGTGAAGGAGTTCTTTTTCCTTTCTCCCATAAACCTATTGCTGATCGAGTAATTTGACCATCTAGTTCGTTTGCTAGTTGTGATTGTGTCAATCCCTTTTCTTCTCTCAATTCTTTTAATCTTTCTGCAAATTTCATAATCATAGTGTCTATCTTTAAAATAATTTTATGTCATTTAACACCTCTTACTTATCATTCTATATATTTTTTCTTTAAAAGTCTTGGCTTATGCAGAATTGCATATTATAATTGCATTATGCAAATCTGCATATTTAAGTGAGGGGTATTGTGTCAAAAGAAATCAAAATAAAACTAAGCTTTTGGATGAATATTTACAAAAAAAATCATTTGTCACTTTATGCTTTTGGAAAAGCAAGTAAAATACATATGAGTACTCTTCTTAAATTATATAAAAATGACTTGACGCTACCTATCAGTATCATTATCAAAGTAATCGCGATAATTAATGTCTCTTTTAAAGATTTTATTAGATATGATTAGCTTAGTAAGCACTAAAAAACTCTAATTTATTAGTTAATTTCTCTTGACAAGATAGCGCTTTTTAAGTATAATACACCATGTATGCTTCGTTGTCGGAGGCAATGCTTTTGATTGTGCGTTTGGGATTCCCTTTCAGCATGCACCATTGACATGGTGGAAAAGCATAAACAAACAGCAGGTGACTATTTAAATATTCTTTTAGTTGCCGATTCTCTTTTAGAGAAGTTGCAATTTAGTTTGCAATCGTGCTTGTTCATGTTTTACAAAAAGAAAAGCATTTTTCACGCGACAACGCCAATGGCTAGCCGCGTTTTTTAAAGCGACAAAAATAATCTCTTAAAACAATGGTTTTAAGTTAAAAGGAGAAAGGAATGCCTACAATCAATCAGCTTATTAGAAAAGGACGTGAAACTTTTGAGAAAAAATCTAAAGCACCTCTTCTAGAAGAGTGCCCTCAAAAGCGTGGTGTATGCTTATCTGTTAGAACTACTACACCTAAGAAGCCTAACTCAGCTCTTCGTAAAATCGCCAGAGTTAAACTATCAAACGGCACTGAAGGTACATGCTATATTCCAGGAATTGGTCACAACCTTCAAGAGCACAGCGTAGTACTCGTTCGTGGCGGAAGAGTTAGGGACATACCTGGTGTTCGTTATCACATCATCCGTGGAACACTTGATACTGCTGGGGTTCAAAACAGAAAACAAAGCCGATCTAAATATGGCGCTAAGAGACCTAAGAAAACCAAGTAACACTTTGCGTTTTAAAGTCTTAATCACTTAGTCGATTTAAAAGTGACAAAAATTTTTAAAGGAGAAACAATTATGCCAAGAAGAAATAGTGCTGTCAAAAAAGAAGTTCTTCCTGATCCAATTTATAATAGCAAAGTTGTTACTAAGCTTGTAAATCAAGTTATGGAATCTGGAAAGAAAGGGCTTGCACAAAGAATTGTTTATGGTGCTTTTGACATTATTAAAGAAAAACTCGGTCAAGATCCGCTTGATGTATACATGACTGCTCTTGAAAATGTTAAGCCTCTTCTTGAGACAAAGTCTAGAAGAGTTGGAGGAGCAACTTATCAAGTTCCAATGGAAATTAGACCTGAAAGACGCCAAACTCTTGCTATCAGATGGCTTGTAAACTTTGCAAGAAAGCGTACTGGTGAGAGAGGAATGCAGGCAAGACTTGCAGGCGAGATTATGGATGCATATAACCAAACTGGTGCATCTGTAAAAAGACGCGATGAGATGCATAGAATGGCTGAAGCTAATAAGGCTTTTGCTCACTTCAAATGGTAATTTAATTGAATATAAACGGCGTACCCGCGTCGTTTCTGCTAGATTTTTTTCCAGTCACTTAGGCTTTACTAAGCTCCTGGTCAAAAATCGTCGCGAGCCTAGCATTGCTTGTTTCTATTCAATTAAATAGTTATCAGTAAAATATAAGCAACTTTGTATTATTATTCAGATAAACGATCATTAGTTTTTGAATAATTTTACAATAATTGTCTATATAATCTATTGTTAAAATAACTTATTGTTAAATTAATAATTTAATAATATCAAATGAAAAGTGGCATTGCCACAAAATTTATAAGGAGAAAAATATGGCTAATAATCTAGAACTTACTAGAAATATTGGAATTATGGCGCACATCGATGCTGGTAAAACTACAACGACAGAGCGTATACTTTTCTATACTGGTAAGAGCCACAAGATTGGTGAAGTTCATGACGGACAGGCTACCATGGACTGGATGGCACAAGAGCAAGAGAGAGGTATTACCATCACTTCCGCTTGTACCACTTGTTTTTGGAAAGATCATAAGATTAATATCATTGATACACCTGGACACGTAGACTTTACTATTGAAGTTGAACGTTCACTTAAAGTTCTTGATGGTGCTGTTCTTGTTCTTTCAGCTCGTGACAAGGTTCAGCCTCAGACTGAAACTGTTTGGCGTCAGGCTACAAAGTACAAGGTTCCAACTATTATCTATGTAAACAAAATGGATAGAGATGCTGCTGATTTCTTCGGCTGTCTCGAGTCTATTGAGAGAAGACTTAAAACAAAAACTCTCGCAATTCAAATGCCAATAGGGGAAGCTGATACTTTCTCTGGTATTATCGACCTTCTTACCATGAAGGCTGAAATATATAAGGATGATCTTGGAAAGGAAATTGAGATTACTGACATTCCACAGGATCTTCTTGCAAAAGCCCAGCAACTTCACGACGAAATGGTGGAGAAGATTGTAGAAACTGATGACGCTCTTCTTGAAAAATATTTTGAAGGTAGCGAAATCACTATTGATGAGCTTAAAAAAGCAATTAGAAAAGGTACGATCAAGAAAACATTTGTTCCAGTGCTTTGCGGTTCAAGTTACAAAAACAAAGGTGTTCAAATGCTTCTTGATGCTATGGTTGAATATCTTCCAAGTCCACTTGATATTGACGCTATAACTGGAATCAATCCAGAAACAGGCGAAACTGAAAGCAGAAACCCAGATGAAAATGCGCCACTAGCAGGTCTTGCATTCAAAATTATGACTGATCCATTTGTTGGAGGACTTACATTCTTCAGAGTTTATAGTGGTAAACTTACTGCAGGAAGCTATGTGTATAACTCAAATACAGGTAAAACTGAAAGAGTTGGACGACTTATCCGTATGCACGCAAATAACCGTCAAGAGATTTCTGAAGTTAGCGCTGGTGACATTGCGGCTATAGTTGGACTTAAAGATACTATCACAGGTCACACACTCTGCGATGAAAAACATCCTATTCAGCTTGAAAGTATGGAATTCCCAGAGCCTGTTATTCAACTTGCTATTGAGCCTAAGACTAAAGATATGCAAGAGAAGATGGCACTTGCACTTGCTAAACTTTCAAGAGAAGACCCTTCATTTAGAGTTTCTACAAACAGTGAAACAGGTCAAACTTTGATCGCTGGTATGGGCGAACTTCACCTTGAAATCATTGTAGACCGTCTTCTTCGTGAATTCAAAGTAGAAGCTACAGTTGGTAACCCTCAAGTATCTTATCGTGAGGCTATCAAAAAACCTGTTAGAGCAGAAGGTAAATTCATCCGTCAAAGTGGTGGTAAAGGACAATATGGTCACTGTATCATTGAAATGGAGCCTCTTCCAGCTGGCAGCGGCTATGAATTTATTGACAAAACGGTTGGCGGTTCTATTCCAAAAGAATATATTCCGGCTGTCAACGCAGGTATTTCAGAAGCTCGCATGAATGGCGTGCTTGCTGGATATGAAACTGTTGACTTTAGAGTTACTCTTGTAGATGGATCTTTCCACGAGGTTGACTCATCTGAAATGGCATTCAAAATTGCAGGATCTATGGCTTTCCAAGATGGTGCAAAGAAAGCTGACCCAGTAATCTTAGAGCCTATTATGAAAGTTTCAGTTGAAGTTCCTGATGATTATCTTGGAACAGTTATGGGTAACCTTACTGCAAGACGAGGAATGCTTACAGGTACAGAGTCAGCAGCAGGCGTTCAAATCGTTAGCGCTGAAGTTCCTCTTGCTGAAATGTTTGGCTATGCAACAGACCTTCGTTCTCAGACACAGGGCCGTGGAAATTATGTAATGGAACCACTCAGATACCAAGAAGTTCCAAAATCTATTGCTGCTACTATTATTGGCGAGCGTGCTAATAGATAATACGCTAATTTAAAGCAAAAAAAAGAATAAAAAATTGTAAAAATGTTTTGCAATTTAAAACAAATATGCTAGAATACAATATAGATAATAAAAAAAGGAGATTTTAAAGATATGGCAGAAGCTTATGTTAGATCTAAGCCACACGTAAACGTTGGTACAATTGGTCACGTTGACCATGGTAAGACAACTCTTACAGCCGCAATCACTATGATTTACGGTACTCAAAAAATGAGATATGATGAAATTGATAAAGCCCCAGAAGAAAAGGCTAGAGGTATCACAATCAATACCGCTCACGTAGAATACGAGTCACCAAAACGTCACTATGCTCACGTTGACTGTCCGGGACACGCAGACTATGTTAAAAACATGATTACTGGTGCTGCACAAATGGACGGAGCTATCCTTGTTGTTGCTGCAACTGATGGTCCTATGCCTCAAACAAGAGAGCATATTCTTCTTGCAAGACAAGTTGGCGTTCCTTACATCGTAGTATTTATGAACAAGACTGATCAAGTTGACGATCCTGAACTTCTTGAACTCGTTGAAATGGAAGTTCGTGACCTTCTTACTGAGTATGGTTTCCCAGGAGACAAAACTCCTATTATCAAAGGATCAGCTCTTAAAGCTCTTGAAGCTGCTCAAGCTGGTGACATCAACAATCCTGCTTGCGACTGCATTAGAGAACTCATTACTGCTCTTGATGATTATATTCCTGAGCCAGAAAGAGATACAGACAAACCTTTCTTAATGCCTGTTGAAGATGTATTCACAATCACTGGTCGTGGTACTGTTGCTACTGGTAGAGTAGAGAGAGGATCTGTTAAAATTGGTGATACTGTTGAAATCGTTGGACTTGGTGCTTCTAAGAGCACAGTAGTTACTGGTGTTGAAATGTTCCACAAATCACTTGACGCAGCTATCGCTGGTGATAATGCTGGACTTCTTCTTCGTGGTATCAACAGAAGTGATATTGAAAGAGGTCAAGTTCTTTGCAAACCTGGTTCAATTCATCCTCATACAAAGTTCACAGCTCAAGTATACGTATTGAAGAAAGAGGAAGGCGGTCGTCATACTCCATTCTTCAATGGTTACAGACCACAATTCTATTTCAGAACAACAGACGTAACAGGTGTTATCGAATTACCTGCTGGAACAGAAATGGTTATGCCAGGTGATAACGTATCAATGACAATTGAATTAATTACACCT
>USKO01000008.1 GCA_900555365.1 uncultured Bacillota bacterium | reverse complement strand
GTAAGGTTATTTTGCCTTTATCTGCGGGCCGGGAGCCCTTGGCTCAGGGCATTCATGGCCGGTGACCGATGCCGCTGTCGCGGGTCTGTCTGCAGGGATGGGCTGCATAAGGCAGATAAATCAAGGTGCTGGAGGGGGGACCGACTGAAGGGGCCTCAGGAGGGTATGGTTAGCCAAATAATCACAAGCAGGTCTTTTTTTTACAGAATGTAATATAAATTTTGATATAAAAATCAAAATTTTTTTATTTTAATTATCATTTTTTAAATTAAAATAATGATGATAATAGTCGCATGATTGCCTGCAAAAGCTTGGTAATCCATCTCTTTTTTTGAAAATAGTTTATTCCAACTTCTTTAGACTTTGAAATGTCTTTTTCAAATATTTTTGAATATTCTTTGTTTAGCTCATTCGAATAGATTATTACAGTATCTTCAAAATTTAATCCAAAAGAACGATTATCTGTGTTACATGTACCAATCGAAAGTTTATTTGAATCAATTAAAATTGCTTTACTGTGCAAAAAACCGTTATAAAGATATATTTTAATTCCCATCTCTGCCATTTCCTTTAAATAGGAAAGTGTCGCAAGATACACTGTCTTTTTATCTGGAATGAATGGAACCATGATTCTCACATCAACTCCACTTGAAGCTGCAATTCTTAGTGCAGAAGTGAAAACATCATCTGGAATTAAGTAAGGCGTTTGAATATAGACACGCTCTTTAGCATTTGTTATCATTTGAACAAAAGTTTCCTTGATTTTCTGAATCTGACTGTCTGGTCCTGAGTTGACAACTTGGATGGTGGCATTTCCAAATATTTTAGGACTAGGAAACAAACCATTTTCAAGATATAACTTCGGTGGAGTATTGTCATTTTTACAATAGCGCCAATCGTCTAAGAATATATTTTGAAGAGCATAACAACCCCCGCCTTCTATGCGAATATGGGTGTCCCGCCAGGGAGAAAGTTTTTTGTTTCTCCCTAAATGATCGTCGCGAATGTTGACACCGCCTGTATAACCAATCATTCCGTCAATAATGGCAAGTTTCCTATGATTTCTATAGTTTAGCTTTAAATTTATAAGTCTAATGTGCATAAAAGGTGGAAAGAATTCTCCAACTTGTCCGCCTGCTTTTTCAAGCTTGCGGAAAAACCTTCGAGGTGCCTTTCGAGATCCAACTGAATCGTATATCAGTTTGACATCAACCCCTTCTTTGGCTTTAGCGCACAGGATTTCCATAATTTCCTTGCCAACACGATCATCAGCAAAGATATAATATTCTAGATTTATTGAACTTTTTGCATTCTTTAAATCCCTCTTTAAAGCATTGATCTTTTCAAGCCCACTTGTAAAAATTTTTATATCATTGCCTGGAAGAGGATAAGACCCGTATGAATAGCAAAGAGATACAAGCTCTTTGTCATCCTTTAAAATGCCGTCAAGTTTTGCCTCTTCTAATGTTTGGATGCCTTTTATATTTCTGATAATATCACGCTCAGAAATCGATTTTTTTCTGATCATTCGTCGAGTACGAACACTTAGTCCACTTCCAAAGATTACATAAAGCCCAAAGCCAATGACTGGCAAAAAGGTCATAACAGTAAGCCAAGCAATGATATATTGAGGTTTTCGCTGCTCTAAGAATACCATAACGATAAGAAAAAGGAAATTAACACAAGCTACAATCGTGATAAGCAGTTCAAACCAGTTGTGCATAATTTCCTCCTCTATATTAAATTATTTTAAGTCAAATAGGCTTTACCAATATATTTTACTTAATTTACCTCTATTTTAATATGTTTATATCATTTTGTCATCTATTTTTAAGCCTGCGCTTTGAAAACTGCGTGATATTTTGCACCATTTTCAACTTCTGCGGTTTCTTCTAGCACATCTTCGCCATCTTCCTTTTTCCAGCCCTCAAAACTTTGACCTTCTAAAGTAGGCTTTGGTAAATCTTTAACTTGCAATTTTGCGTCCTCTTCAAAAGTTTCATTTTGGGCATAGTATAAGGTTTGCTCCTCCTCTCCAATTACAAGGGTAATTGTCTGCCTTGATCCTTTCATAACAGCAAGATATCTGCAATTATTCTCTAAAAGTGCGTTTTCATCAAGTAAAAATTTTGATATTGGATCTTCAAGAACATCTTGCTCTCCCGATGGAAGCATTAATGTGACAGTTAATCCCATAAATTGCATACTATGTTTGATCAGCTATAACCTTTTCATAGTTATTTAAAATATATCCATTTTTTGTCAAACTATAACCTATAAATGGTTGATTATTATAGGGCTCAAGCAGCGGAAGGTCTGCTATTGTTGAACCTTTCAACAGTCCTTTCAGAACTTGCACTCTTATTTTCTACAAGTGTAATGTTGATTGTTCCCACTCGGCTACATAAATTCCACCATTTACAAGCGCTAAATCGCTTTCTGCTGTTATTAAGTCGCCTTCGCCATTTAGCCGATATCCTGTCAGCACGCCCAAATATGAAAAATCAAATGTAAATAAGATATCTGTTGTTTCGCCATCACGAATTTGCAGCCTCCCTTGCAAGTCTTCTCCAAGTTGTAATATTACAAATGAAGGTTCAAAAATTGCATAGTAGGTTGTGTTTGCCTTTAACTCAGTGCCTTCTTCCAGAATTTCCCCCTCTGCGGCCAAAGACCAGCCTGAAAATTCGTAACCTTCAAGTGAAGGCTTTGACAAATTCTCAACTGTAGCATCTTTTTTCATTCTTATAGTGCTTTGGCTGCCATTAACTACAGTGTTGACTAAAATAGTGTTTAGTGCATAATCATTGTCCCAGCCAAGTCTAATAGGAGAGAAGTTGTAGGTTGCCTCGCCTGTGTCATGTTCAGAGATATTTCGATCGGTTCCTGAAACATACATTCCTATTACAACTTTGATGTATTGATTGTAATTGAAATACTGGTTAAAGGTTATAGTTCCATTTTCATCAATCGACGCATTACCAGAACCAAGAGTGCCGCCACTTATTCCACTATCTGCAGTTTTATTAAGTGTGAAGGTTAAATAATCTGCTAAGATAGGCTCTTTGGACTCCTGACCGCGGCTATTTCTTATATATGCAGCAACGCCATCGCTCCACTCACTAAATGTAGATGTATTTCCATTGTTAGAAATTGTAATTGCTTTGATAATTTCATCTGTAGTTGCGCCAGAGATGTTGTAATAATATCCGGTCACAGAATAAGTCTTTTGAGTTCTATAACTCATGTAACTACCAAGTCCATTACTATCGCTATTAACATCATCTGGATCGAAATTTACATTCACCACATAATATTTTGTAACAGTATAATATCTATTATTTTCAAGTAGCGATGCATGCTCAACATAGATAGCATCATTTTGTATTGTTGAAATGACAAAATCATAAGCTATGTAGTCAATTGTATCTTTAGGTTTTAAAACATAACCACTGTCGCCAGCTGTAACTTCAAAATGATTATTGACGACAGTACCATTATTATTTGTAATGTAATAATATTCAGCATTTTCATCTTGAGGGATGATGGTAACCCTATCACCCTTTCTTACATTTGTGCCAATAATGTTTGAAATAGAAAGATAACTTGTGCGTTTTATGCTTGAGGAGTTGCTTGCTTGTCCTACGCCTGTAAATGTTTCTGATCCTCGAACTACACGAACCTCAAAAGTTGAATTGCTTGTTGGATCTACCAGAACTTCAAGGGTGTCATTTACAAATTCGGTATGATCAGTGATATTAAAGCCTGTTGATCCTGTTGAGTCAGGTTTCTCATCTGAGCTTATACTAAATTCTTTTGCAACATCAAATTGCTGTCCGTCTCGTATAGCAGGCATGCTGTATGTCTCTATAGTAACTTCTCTTACGATTGTGACATCAACGCGCAGGTCATAATATTCTACTGTTGTGTCGCCTTTTTTATATTTTAATTTTATTGTCATTGTCACATTGGCTGTGCTGCCACTGCCAAATATGTCTGTATTGACAAATCTTGGGATTTGCAATGCATAGTATGCTGCCTCTTCGGTCGTTTCGCCTTCAGATGGCTCTGTGCCCTCTCCAGATCCGGTTTCAGAATCACTTGTAGGGATTGGATATGCATCGCGAGCCTTATAGCCAGAATGATGATTATAGTAAAGTTCTGAATCAGTTGCTAGTGTATATCCTGTTGTAGCTTCTGTTGTAGCCGTTGGTGTTAGTGTCGTGATCTCTGCTCCAGTTTCTGCTAGGAATGAAAGTGCATTACCATCTAAATCGTAGAAACTTACACTGTCAACCGTGATATATTCAATAAGTGCTGGCGTAAAGTATTTTTGGGCTTCTGTAGTCCACATATCGCCTTCGCCACCCTTTGCTGTATAACCGCCATTGACACCTGAAATTTTATTCAAATAGTATTTTCCTTGCTCCTGTGCATCGTCTTCAGTTACCTTAGCATACTCTTCATTGAATAGATATGATTCAACGCCCTGAACTTCAATCATAGTCACATTACCAGAGCCTGGTGAGGTTGGTCTGCTTGTAACTTTGTAAGCATCTTTGTCTTTTGTTACAGTAACAGTTTCAAAATTAGCGCCCACATCGAAATAGCTTAGCTCTTCAAGTCTTAACCTCTCTCCTCCTTGTTCCACTCTTGGAATAGGGTTAGATGATTGAAGTGAGAAGTAAAGTTCGAATTTATATCCGTAACGGTCCTCTCCTTGAATATAGAAGTATTGTGAACCAAATATAACTTCCTTCGCGTCTGTAATCTTTGTTGCTGCTCGGTCAGCGTCTCCAAGGTTACCGCCATAGGTCCAAATTCCGTTTTCTGTACCTTCCCATCCGCCCTTGGCTAATGCGGCTGCTAATTTTTGAGCTATATTGGTCTTGTCATTATATGTCTGACCGTCAACTGATTTCTCTTGTGGCATCGTCAATGTAAAGTTGGAGGTTGAAAGCTCAACATTGGTATTAGATCCATTTGCGTGTTTTATCGAAATAATACTCTTCTCTGTTGCGCTAGCATTTGTGTTTTGATCGCCGGTAAGAATAAATGTATTGTAAGTTGTGTCATTTCCAGTAGTAGTGAGCGAGCTTATATTATAGACATTATCTATATTAGATATAACGCCTGTTGTCTCGTCTTTTGTAGCATTTTCGCTGCTGCCATCAAATGTAACGATGTAATCAGGTTCAATCAACAATACAACATAATATGTCTTTGTAAAGCCATTACTTTGGTAAGTGATTTCTCCTAGAACATAATCACCATTTAATTTAGCGCCATTCGGGAATAGCGTATAATCAAATGCTGCCATTGAAGAGTTAAGTCGTGCTGAATAGCTCATATAGTTATAAGCGCTATCATTATATGAAAGGGCAAAACTATCTAAATGATATGCTGATAAATAATAATTAAGATAGCCTTTTGCCACTGTATCTTCAAGCTCAGTATCTCTATCGTATGAAATTATGTTGAAATTAAGATGAGCACGATCTGCTCCAAAATCAGCAGAAGACACAGGCTCGCCGCTTGTTGGATGGATAATGCCAACCAGCTCTACAAGACTTTCAACTTCGTCATTGACTGTGACAGATTTTATATTTCCTGCACTTCCATTGATCTGATACTCGACATCTATATCAAGGCTTGTCATGTAATAATATGTTGCAGTGAAATTCTTTGTTGAATTATTTGAGCCGTCATTTCTGTTGTATGATGTTAATGGGTTTGTAAAGTAAATCTTATCAAGCTTAACTGAATTAGGATCAGTGGTGGAAGCATTAGGATCGGCAGGTTTAATAGTAAATTCATTTCCGTTATTAATATTGTTTCCGTAGAAGTCGTAATTTACATAATATCCACCGTATACAAGTTCAACTCGAGATGTCAATCTGGTTGAAGAGAATACCGCTTTATTGTAATCGACATTAGTCATATTAGAAAGAGCATCTGCTACCGTACCGTTATTTACTTTAGTGCCGTCATCACTTTCGTAATTTTCATGATCAGTATTTACTGAAAGTTCTCCACTTTCATCAGTCATTAAGCATTGAGTTTCAAATGCGCTCGATGCGTAAAGACCAAGATAAGTCAATTTATCTGGAAGAGAATAACCAAGGTCAAGATGATATAACCCTACTCCTCCAGCTGCAGGAGTTATGTATTGTGGATATGAAGCGTAATAGCTTCCATAAGTGCCGTCTGTATTTTGTTTGCCTTCACCGAATATTACATAGTAATTTCCATTTATTGAAATACCTGAGTTGACTGACACTTCAAATATTCTATTTTTGCCGAAGATATTGGAAGTTGATGTTTTATCAACATAGAGAATATCATAGGTCACTTGATCGTTTCCAACGCTACCATCTGCGCTATATCTTGAATTTAAAATATTTACATTAAGCGCCGATGCCTGGATGATTACAGTGTATGTGATTTCCACTTCTTGATAACGCAGAGTAAATACCACCATGGATTGTCTTCCGTTATCTGTATAGCCACTGCCATTATATGTTCCAAGATGGAAGGTAATATCGCTGCCAGCTGGAATAGCTTCACTTTCATTATAATGCTTAGTGGAGTCGTCGTCTACAACGCTAGAGAGTGATGCATTGTCAAGTGTGGTGATTAGTATTGTGAAATTGGTATCCTCTTCAAAATCTGGATTTGCATCAAAACTATAATTTACAGTACCACTGGCGTCCACTTCTCCAGTTAAAACTTTAAGTCTTGGCTGAGTAGAGAATATAGCAGCTTGATTAAAGAAGTCTGTACTTATATTGTCAAATGTTGTGTCATCGTCAAGATATTCACTTGTGAGTTTATCAGTCTTATTTGGCATTGGATAATTTGGCTCAAGTCTAACTGAAGGATAGATTGTAAAGCTGTAAGTAAAGCTTCCCTCTTGATAAGCTTCTCCAAAAGTCAATCTAACAGTTACAGTAACTGTAACATTGGTAACATCGTTAACATAGTTTGTAGAAATCTGCTTATTATCAATACAATTGCTGTTATTTACTACTGCACTGTTTGCAGTGTTGCCAGTATAACTAATAGTTGATTTCTTTAAAGTAGGGCTTGATTCAAAGAAAATGATATCTTCACCTGCATTATTCTTAGTAAAATCAAATGATCCTCCTGCAATTACAGTCGGGCCAAGCACTGTAGAGCTAGATAGAACAGCATTTGCCTTAAGTGTAAAGCTTTGAGTGAAGGTAAAGGTATTTGCGTCCTCAAAAGTGATTATAAAACAAAGGGTCGCGTTTACATCTTCAAAAAGGTCTGCTACATTAAATTTTGGTCCTGTATCCTCATCTGTATTGTCAAAGGATATGAAATTAACACCATCTCCAGAAGAAGAGTCCCAGTCAACACTAACTGTATAATTAGCGGCTTCTTCGTTATTTAACAATATATTGAATACATCGCTAAATACCGGCGTTGAGCCTCCATTTATTTCTCCTTGAGAGTAGGCTTCTTGAAGCACATATTCTGCATTAGCTTCAAGTTTTACTGTCAAAGTTGCAAGATAACCATATTTGGTATAGAGAGTGAATTTTACTTCCCTATCTGATGTTAGATAATCCTGTCTTGTAAGAGTAAACTTGCCTTGCTCTTTAGCTGCATTGCTATAGCTAAATTTAGCAATATCGCCATTGTCGCCCATATTTCCTTCCGTAAGTGAAATTTCAAGCTCATTCCAAACGGTTGTACCAGACTCAGCACTGCCAGCTTCTGCATTTTCCTTAAGTAAAACAGTAAGATTAAAGTCTATCATCTCTTCGCCGCTATCATTCGAATAATCGTCATTTGAAATAGTCCAGATATAGTTTCCTTGTTGATCCTGAGTGAGATTTTCGCCGCTAATATCAACAGAATAGTTGTGAGTTGAGGCATTTATAATAAACTTATAGTGTTGTTCTAGGCCTATTACCGATAGATCATTTGAGCCGCTTGAGCCGTTATATGTTCTCTTGATTGTAATGGTCATCTCGTTTTGATTAATTGGAGTAATATACATATCAGAGCCTTGGAAATATATGTTTACAAACTGCGACCAAGCATTTTCATCAGTGAGAACTTGTCCGTCAACTTCAACGCTAGATACTTCTTGAGCAAATGAAAGGTTTCTAAATACTTCTTTGCCATTATAACTGATACTGCCTCTGCCACTTAATATTTTAACATTGACAACATCTCCAGGTACCAGCTGCCCATTGAAATATTCAGCATCATTTAGATTGATAGTTTGATTTAGGCTGCTTTCATCCTGCAAGTTAAAGGTTTTTCTCACTGCAATTTTTTGCTGCTCACTATCAACAGTAACATTTGCTGTAAATTCAATAGTCATATCTCTTGTAGCATCAATTGTTAATTCATCTAATAAAACTTCCGTGCTTTCATCGCCAGTTTCTTCGCTTTCATTGACAGTAGTTATGAGAGTGATATTTTTGCTAACATTAAACCTTGTATAACCTTCATTTAATGTAATATTGCTGAATGTCTCATCTAAATTGATAGGATCCGATGTGTCATCAATATATTCGCTGCTTCCGTTATACGCATATTTTGAAGCTTCATCTACAATATCTGGCACAACCTTCAATACATAGTATAACTGAGCACTATCAGATGTGTTTGATAGAGTAAGGCTAAGAACAAGATAGAAGTTGTTATAGTCTGTTGTTAGGTGATTTAAAGAAAGATCTACATTTGCATTGCCTAAAGCTGTAGGATCATGATCTATTAGTTTTATAATTCTCTCGTCAGTTGCAATATCGTCACTGGTAGAAACAGGGAAATATTCTACCAAATAGCTAAGCTCACTAAGTGCATAAAGTCCAGCTTTGTCAAGACTATTTTCAAAATAGTCATTTAAAGTGTAGCCTTGCAATATTTGTGTGATTTCGCCGGCATTGATCTCGTCATAGATGCCCTCTTTAATTAAAGCTACAGCTCCAGTATAAGTCTGCTCGTTTTCAGAACCTTCATTTTCTACATATGTTACTCGGGTTAACGCTCTTGCAAGCTTTTCATTGCTTGGCATTGCCTCTGTCCCTAAAAGCTCGTCGCTATATGTAACATAATCATATCCAATATTGGAAATTATCATAGGAATATACATATATATATCTAAAGCAGAGTTTGAAGTGCCAAATCTTGCTACGAGATAATAACTATCATCGTCAAGACCTGCTAAAAGCTCAGATTGAGGTTGAAGAGAAAGCCCGCCCTCATCACCTACTACGGTATAAATATTGGTTTTTGAATTGCCAGATAAATCTCTTTGACTTAAATTAATTACAAATCCTATATCATCGTTCACAGCTATTGTCTGGCTTAGATTCCAACTTGTGTTTGTAAATACAATATACTCAATGCCGTCAACAATTTGAGTTTGTGCATTATATGTGCCATCGCCATCAGTCTGCGAAGAAGATAATGCTTTAGTTGCTATATAATCATAAACACTTTGACCTGATGTCTGTCCACCTTGGCTTGGATCAAATAGTTCAATGTTAATTTCAAAGCTTACAATATTGTTATATGTCTGCCCATCAATTCGAATTGAAATAGAAAGCTGGCTTGTCAAATTTTTCTGATTATAACCAAATAATAAGTTACCTTCATCTTTAACTATATAGCTATTATCGAAAGTTAGATATTGGTCAAATGCTCCTAAAATTTCAAGACCACCTATGACCTCGCCATCTGATGCTCTAGTATATGTAATAAATGAGTTTAAGGTTTGATTATTTTGATTATCAAATAGATAATAAGTATCTTTATTAAGCTCTATAGAGAGGTTACGCGATACATTGAAAGTTAGAACAATACTAGCGGCAATCGTATTATCGCCTTGAGGAGTAAATAGCACAGAGAACGATCTACTCTCTTGATCCCAAAAATCATAGAAACTTATTTCTCCATTGTTTATCTCGCCCACTGCACCAGCTGCTTCCTGAGAAACTATATATTGTGCTCTTTGCTCGGTTGTAACAGAAGCCGGTACTATATAGTATGTTCCATTATAGAAGCCTGATAGTGCTGATATTCCTCCACTATTATTGTTGTTAAATGTTACTGTGTTTGTTAGACGAACAGAAGTGCCTGCATAAAGAGGATTTGCCGCTGTTCCATAGTCAACATTACTACTGATTGATAAATTTGCGCTAAGTGTCAAGTTAAATGCAAAGCTAAAAGCTGAAGTAGTAGAATTTGCATCTGTTACAGTAAAGTTGAGCGTTCTTGAGGAAGCAAAGTCCTTATTTATTTTAAACGATGTAATCACAGTTGAAGAATTTAGTGAAGAATATGCAATCTGTGATGCCCCATTGTATAACGAAATCATTCCATTATCACCAAATAGCGCTTGTAAAGTTTCACTGCTTGTGCTTATAAAGTAGCTTGCACTTAAAGTGAACGAAATGTTTGTATACTCATCGTCTCCTGCATAATAATTTACATAGTCTGCGAGATTTATTATTCCATCTCCGCTTGTAGCAACTGCACCATATTTTCTTACATTAATCTCTGAAATATTTGAAGCCTCTTGCATCTGATCAGTTGTATAAGGGTCTAAATTTGCACTGCTTTGATGCTCTGCTCTTGTTATACCGGTTGATGTTACTACAAATGTTATTACATTGCCTCCTGCAACCGCGTTTGAATAAATACCCGCACTATCTGTCGTTTTAAGAGCAACTGAAACTATAGAATTGTTTGCAGTTGTAAAATTGATATTTTGTCCATTTATATTGATACCTTCAGTATTTTCAGAGACAAAATCAAATTCCCATTCACCTTGAAGAGTGTCTGTCTGACCATTTTGGTCGGTAATTACAACATAGCTAAAATCATCTCCAAGCAAAGCAGTTAAAAACTGAGCTGTCGTTGTGAAGCTTTCAGCCCCCACTCCAATATTAAGTACAAAACCATTTGTCTCAAGTGTTTGATTTACTGTTGTTCGCGAAATACTTTCATTTTGATTTTGATCATTTGCTGTTATGTAATTTGAATAACCATAGCCTACTGGTTGCATAATGGCAATAGAGGAAGCTACAGGAGCATAAACGCAAATGTTTTTATCTATTTGCTGCTGCCAAATTATTTGTCTTGATATGTCGGTATTGTTATATACAAGAGCAAAACTTGCTAAATAGATGTTGCCATCAATTGTAACCCCTTCGCTTAAAATTAAATTGTACTCAAGAATTCCTTCGCCTGTTTCATCATTTGTAGTAAACAAAGGATTTGCCTGTCCACTGAAATATGAAGTAATGTCAGCATCTGAATTATCACGAATTACTATACTCATATATCCATTATTTAACTCATCTTGGAATACTTCAACCATTTCTGGTGCTACAGTAAATCGCAAAGTAAATGTATTAAGATTTCCTTGGTCAATGAATGTGGTATCTTCGCCTTCTTCATCATAATTTGCTGTGTCAATCTCTTTATTTGTAATGCTATCATCATTTAGTGCTTTTGAAACGCTTACTTGAACTGGAGTGGATACCATTTGAGAAATTTGGTATCTTGAAGTGTCGTCAATTACAGGTGCGCCATTAACAGTGACAATTGTTGCAAAATATAGTTCAAACTCACCTGAGTTGTAAATCGTGAGATTGCTGCCATTCAAAGCAAAGAGATACAAGCTTCCGCCACTTGTTGGATATTGTCCACTTTGCTCCATATTAATTCCGCTAACGCCTAGAACTGACTGCGCAACTTGTGTCAATTCTTCAACTTCGCCATCGCCAAAATATGCAAAGAAGATTATGTCTTGATAGATATTTGACTCTGGTACAGATGTCTTATTAGATAGGTTTATATTTTCTGGAATAATTTGTCCATTGTCATAATAGTCAAGTACTACATCTATTTCTGTTCCATCTGCCCAAGATACAGCCTGTTCGATGTGCTGGCTGATTGTTAATCTAACCTGGTAAACAACATCTCCTGTGGAATTTTCAAATATTTCAAAACTTTCATCCTCTCTTTCTATGAGAAGCACAACATTTATAGTGATATATTCCCCTTTTTGTAAATAATCAAGTGCAGTTATGTCCCAGTAAGAATAATTTCGATCTTGAACATCTGAGAATGGCATGTAGTAAGTCTTGCCATCAATAACAACGGCGTCGCCGCCACTTATCTGCAATAATTGACCTTCGCCTTCTTCCGTTGGATCCTCGCCATTAAACTCAAAGCTTATAGCTATATTTTTAAGCATATAGTCAACAAGTTGACCAGAAGTAGAGCGAATACTTACTCCTAAATATCTTGCATCAGAGATCTCTGGGTTATTTAGATAAAGTCTGATAGGTGCTGAAGAATTCATGCTTAAAGTTTGATTTGTTACATTGAAGCTTCCAATGCTTGCCTCGCCTAAACTTATGACCTCGCTTGATAACACGCCGGTATTATTTTCAGCAAGCGTTCTTAACATTCTTTGATAGAAGTTTTCTCCAGTTACATCTGCATAATTTTCTTCAGCAGCTATTTGGTCGTATGCGTTTCTGAAAGTATATCCAGTGATTGTTATTGCGTTTGTAGTGACTTCGCCAGCTTGGAAATACATGTCATAACCATTGTCATCATAATGAGGAGTTATGGCACCTTCGGAATATAGCGCCTGATAGAAAGAGCGTTTGTATCTGATATTTTCGTTAGTTAAGTCACCGCTGTAGCGCTGGTTGTCGCTAAACATATATTGACTTTCGCTAGGAAGGAATTTAGTTTGCAAAGTAAATTGCTCATCTAAGATAATTTGATCGGTCTGCTCGCCATTTGAATTTATAACAACTGTCTGAGTGCTATAAACAGGAACATCCACGGCAACACTTAAAGAAACTGGGTCTGCTTCATTATTCTGCGTTGATCTTGCAGTGATTGAGGCAATACCTCCTCTTATCCAATTTACTCTATTGTTGTTCTCGTCATATATGATATTTCCCTCTTCATCTTGTAGTACTCTTGTGTCAAGAGTAACTGTAAAAGGCTCATTGATATTTACAAATTGTGGAACTGTTATGATAGAGTTTGACACATATTGAACTCCATCAACAGTTGAGTATCTTAAGGTTTGACCTTCTGGCACAGATAAAGAAAGTTCTACTTGAAGTCTATTTACTCCTTCAGTAGGACTTGTAATGGTAAGAGTAAAATTATCGGTAACCTCAAGTTGAGCGTTATCGGCATTATACAAATCTTCTTGATATGTAATTTCAATGCTCTGTGGAACAACAGG
>USKO01000007.1 GCA_900555365.1 uncultured Bacillota bacterium | reverse complement strand
CAGCTATTTTCATGGACATTAAGAAACCTCAATTTATATATTTAGAGGGTAATGAGGTCACTACAAGTACCAAGAATATCAACTCAAGCATCAGTATAGGCTTTATTATTGCTGTTGTCATGGGAATTTTATCGATAGCGTTATCCTATTTCGTGTCAATTCCATCAATGTATTTGGCACTCTTTGGCTTTGCAATACCTTTTGCAATTTATGAAATTTGTAGGTTATTTATAAAACTTGAATCAAGATATAAGAGGATAGAGGCATAATGAAAAAACTTTTAATATTTTTAATGGTTGCAATTCCACTTTTGATTGTTTTGATTGTCAATTTTACTGTCAACGTTGTTGTAGGCGATGTCTATATAGCAGTTGAGCGTATTGAACTTGACAAGACCTCTATCGTTGCCAATGTTGACGAAAGATCAAGTTTGAAAGCTACCATCTATCCTCAAAACGCCACAAATAAAGATATAATTTGGTCAAGTGACAATGAAGATGTGGCTGTAGTTGATGAAAATGGCAATATCTCTTTTGTTGGATTTGGAAATGGTTACATCAGTGCAACAACTGCCGATGGCAATAAGCGTGCAACTTGCTATTTCTATGTGACTGACACAGAAGTTCATCAAGTTATACTTACTGCTCCATCAAATGAGATGAATGTAGGGCAAACGATGCAGCTTAATGCAACGATTTTGCCAAGCGAGGCATTAAATAAAAACATAATTTTCTCATCAAGTGATGAGAGCAAAGCAAAAGTGGATTCAAACGGCCTTGTCTATGCTCTTGCTAGCGGCAATGTCACAATAACTGCAGAAAGTGAAGACGGAGGATTTGTAGACTTTGTTAATATTGCCATTACTATTCCAGTAAGCGGTATAACAGTCAGTGAGAAAGAGGCGGTTATATCAAGAATGTATTATCAAATTGCCTATAATATTTATCCACAAAATGCGACTAATAAAAATGTTAAATTTGAGGTTGATGACCCGTCAATCGCGAGTGTAGATCAATACGGTCTTGTCAGTTTTAAGAAAGCCGGCACAGTAAATGTGACTATTATGGCTGTCAGCGGAGAATTTTCTCAGTCAGTAAAAGTCACATCGACAGATGGCTATGCATATGAATTGAATTTGGCAACGACGACGATTGAACTTGAAGTAGGGCAAAGCGAAGGCGTTGACTATACTGTTATTCCAAATGAAATATATAATACAAATGTAACTATAAAAAGCGAAAATGATAGTATTGCATATGTGGATGAGAGTGGTTACATTCATGCAGTAAGAGGAGGAAACACAATTATAAATGTTTCCATAGAAAAAGCGCCTGGCAGCAGTATCGTGAAACAAATTTATGTTTATATTACTTCTCCTGCAACAAGCATTTTAATTGATGATGTAATTACAGCAGAAAACACCGTTATTTTAAATCCTAGCTCTTATCCTCAAGACTCTACAAATACCAGCTATTTCTACCATAGCGAGAACCCAAATATCGCAACCGTTGATAGCAACGGACTGGTGACCTTCTTAACTCAAGAGCCAAGAGAAGTTAGCATATTAATCTATGCAAATGAAGATTACAGCGATGTGTACAAAAGAGTCAAAGTTCTCTATACAGCCGGCATGGCGAGCAGCTTTGAGCTTTTGGATGAAAATTTAACTCTAGAATATGGACAGTCAGCATCGTTAAATTATAAAATTGAGCCTATCAATGCCACTATCACAAATGTGAAGGTTCAAATCGTATCGACTAGCGGAAGTGGCGAGGTGTTGCAAATTCAGAGTGACGGAAGTTTGCTTGCTGTTGGTGGCGGAGAGTGCTTAGTTAAGGTTTCTTTAACTTTATATGATGGAACAGTTAGAGAGAGTTATTGCAATGTCACTGTTACAAGACAGCCTAGCAGCGTGGTAATTGACCTTGACCTAGAAATGCTGGATGGTCAATATGTTACTGCACAAAACACCGTTACCTTAAATGGATATGTTCTTCCAGAGGATGCATCATATAAGGACATCACTTGGTCAGTAAGCGATAGAAATATCGGCGTTATTTCCAATAATACTTTGATATTCAACCAAGCTGGGGAGATAATTCTTTATGCTACTTGTGGCGATCAGACTAGTCAAGTATCAATCCAGTATACCGGCTCTTATCCTATTTCTGCAGAAATTGGCGTTCTAGATGGCGATGAAATAATCGACTTGCCGACCGATATGACTGTTGGCGATAATTATGAGGTCGTGTTAAAATCTGTATTTCCAAACAATACAAGCAATAAAAACATTTCTATGCAAGTTGCAAATCAAATTACTTTAGCTGCCACTGGAGAGGTGCTTCAGTTAAATGGAAATATTCTCACTGCAGTCAATGGCGGAACTGCAACTTTAATCGTCTATGTAGGCTCAAGCATTTCTCTTACTTTCCAAATAACTGTAACAAGACTGCCACAATCTATTTCAGTTTCGCAAAGCAATATTAAAGTTACAGACAGTGAAGTGGATCTTGATATTACAGTACTTCCTCTAGACACTACAAATAAAGATGTTATTGTAAAGGTTGACAATGAGGATATTGCAACAGTTGAAGGAACAAAACTTGTTTTCAGTCAAAATGGAATAGTAGTTGTAACTGTAACAAGCGCTGTAGATGATCAAATCTTCACTCAGTTTACTATTGAAAAGATTGAAAAAGAGGCAATTTTACTTTCAATCAATGATGAAGGAACCAACCTTGTTATAGATGACCTTGCATATTTTGACATGAGCGAAATTACAGTTGAATATGATAGTTATAATATCGAAATTCTCAAGCAAAATCCACTTGATGGACAATCGCAAGTCATCGTTAAACAAAACGACATGGTGAAAGTTTTATCACTTGGAAGCGCGGAAATCGAGCTTCAGCTCATTAAAGATGGCCAAATTATTGCAAGATATAATCATATATTGCAAATTTTACAATATGTTGAAGATATAGAATTTGCCAGTGATATTGATTTCTACAATGATGAATATGTGACAGCTAGAGAAGTGCTAGATCTTCAAGTAGAAGTATATCCTTCAAATGCTAGCATAACCCAAGTTGACTACCAGATTACACAATCATATTCTTCACAAGGAATCAGCGAATCTATTGGTTATATAAATGATGGAAAACTTTATTTCATAAAAGAAGGATATGTAGTTCTTTCAGTTACAAGTCGTGACGATGGCGGCTTTAGCAAAAGTTTCAGAATACGATACACTGGCGGAAATGCAATTTCAGCCGAGATAAATGTAAGCTCTCCAGTTTATTTAAACATAGGCGACAGCCTTACAATAGAAGTTACATCTTGGATTCCTAAAGATGTTGTAAATGATGTGATTTTAATTAGAGAGCTGACTCATACCGCTGGCGTTCAAGTAATTGAAATTGTTGGAAATAAAATTACTGCTCTAAACGGAGGAATAAGCAGAATTTTAGTTGAGCTATCAAATGGAATCACAAAAGATATCACAATCAATGTTATAAAAGCAGTGACAAGCATTGAAGTGGGTCAAGATAATATTTTGACTATTGATAGCGAAGTGACTGTCAATGCTGTAGCACTTCCAAGCAGTGCAACAAATAGAACATTAAGTTACCAGCTTGAAGACACAGAGATCGCCTATGTTGAAGGCAATACTGTGATATTCTCCAAGCCAGGAACAGTCAAACTTATCATTTCCTCAACCGACGGCGGAGGAGTTACTAAAGAGGTCACTATAACATCAACTTTTGGCTACATTGACTCTTTGCAATTGAATACCACCGAAAAATCAATTAATAAAGGCGATACTTTCAATATATATGTCTTAAGCTATCTTCCAAGTGATGCGAAATTTACCGATTTTTATTATGAAATCGTAAGTTCAATAGCAAATGATGGAAGCGATGAAAAAGTCGCACAGATAGATGAGGATGGCAATGTTATAGGTCTTTATGGCGGGGAAGTTGTTGTCCGAGTTTACACCTATGATTATTATGGTAACAAGATCTATGCCGACTGTCATTTAACTATTATTTCTGCTGTAACAGGGGTAGATGTGACATTTAATCAACCGCTCGACCAGTATCAAAATCAAAATTCATATATCACAAGTCTTAATGAAATATCTTTTAATGAGATTAGCTACCCACTTGATTCAACTGTGACAAGTTTCCACTATGAGATATCAGATCCAAACATAGCTGAAATTGAAAATGGAAAGATCATATTCAAACAGAAGGGTAGGGTAATTATAAAATTTATCAGTGATGACTCATCAAAGGGCGAGAAATCTATATCTATAACTTTCTATTATACTGCAGGCGACCTTGTTTCTGCTGATATTGATAGAACGCAGATGACAAATAACACTCTTTATTTAAAAGCAGGAGAAGAATTTGAATTTATTGCAAATTCTTATATGCCAAGTGACTGCTATAATTTGGTATTCTCATATCAAAATGTCACTGAAAATCGAAATGACCAAGCTAAAGCCATAGGAAAATTTGAAGACAATAAATTTATTGCTCAAAATGGCGGAAGCGTAACTTTTGATATTGTTATAAATACAGTTATCGTTGGGCAATTTACAATTGTTGTGACGAAGGATGCAGAATATATAGATGTGGATGGCGGCAGTAAAATAGTTGTTTCGTCGCCAAGTTATACCATCAACGCCTTGGCAAAGCCAAGTGATACAAATCAAACTGAGCTGCAATATTCTAGCAGCGATCCGCAACTGGCAAATGTAAGCGCCAGCGGAGAAATAGAATTCTATAGCTATGGTACTGTGACAATAACAATCACAGTAAAAGATAACCCAGAAATTAAGACTAGTATAAATATTACCTATACTAAAGAAATTCAAAGCATATCCTTTAACGAAACAAAAGTTGAGATGTACACAGGTGAATATGTTGATTTAACCATTACTCCAAATCCTATAGATGCTGACACATATGAGCTTGAGGTCACTGTATCAGATTCAACTATTGCCGATCTTATTGTAAGAGGAGATGGCTGGAGATTAATTGGTAAAAAGGGCGGTGAGGTTACAGTAAGCGCGAAAGTTGTTGGAACTAGTATAGTTGCAACAAAAACATTTACTTTCTACACCAAAATTACAGACATACAGCTTGAACTAGATAAAGTTGACGATGCGGCAGGTCTTGGTCAATACCGTGTTTTTGGTACAACTTTCTTAGATTCATCAAATAAAGAGATTTCAACATATCAAATGAATTATTCGCTTAAGCCTAGCAATGAATATTCAAATTTACTTGAATGGTCTACAAGCGATGAAGATATAGCAACAGTTGACCAAAACGGAGTTATAACCGTGCATAGCAGTGGCAAGGTGCGAATTACAGTTAAACAGATAGCACCATATGCAGGAGCTGCCGTTACAAGTGACTATTATGACTTCACTTTCGTTGATGGTGTCAATGTTTACTCATATTCTGAGTATATGGCAGCCGACTCCATTCAAACAGTAAAGAATAAAGGGCTAACTGACAATTACTCAGGTATTGTTCTACAAAATGACATTATTTGTGACAAATCTATCAATAAATCGACCATTTACTTAGATTATAATATCTACGGCAACGGACATCTGCTTGATCTTTCTAATATTGAAAGTTATGATCGAATGGTTGTTAATCGCAGCAATGTCATTATTGACAATGTCACTTTGAGAGGAAATACCTTATCGACAAATTCTTCTCTAAAAGATCTTGATGGTCAAGGAATTGTACTTGCTATATATGGCCATGCGACCGATGTACTTATTTATAACAGTATTGTTGAGAATGCCGATACATGCGTTAATATTTTTAGCTCAAGTGCTATAATCAAAGGATGCATTATGAGAAATGCGCTGCTTGCGTGTGTTAAGTTGACTAGACTTACTAACGACACAGTTGTGCCAAAACTTACTGTTGAAGATAGTGCTTTTGCAAACACACTGTTATGTGGAATTATGTTTAATATTGATTCTTCTAGCGATGTTGGTCAACGACAAAGTGAACTCACTTTAATTGGAGATGTCTATTTCTATATGTGGCATACTGCTGATGAAATAGAACAGGGCATGAAGAGCAACCTTGAACAAGTTCTTTCAGGTGCAGGATTATCGGGTGTACTTGACGAATTGGTTCGACAATTCAAAGAGGTTGTCAAGAAATATCCTGATTACAAATACACATATAACGGCACAGATTATTACAACTTTAGTGTTTTAAACTTTGATATAAGCATTGTTGGCTTATCATTTAAATCAGGTAATGGTATTATAAATAGAAGCGGACTCAATGGCAATTGCAATTATACTTCATTGACCATTCAAGGTACGATTACGGCTGGTATTGCAAATGCACAGTTCTCGATCCCTGTGCTCACACTTGCCTCATCATCGCCATTCATAAGACCAAGAGACACATATGAGGGAAATCAATATGTACTCGCGCTTTTAAGACAACCAAGTCTATTTAATTAGAAAACGGAGAAAAGGATGAAAGCTATAAGCAAATTGAAATTTGTGTTAATTATGTTTGCGATAATGTTAGCATCGGCTATCATTCTTTTCTGCGCAGCCAATTTTTCATTTAACAATGCAGATGCGCTCATAGAAGGGTTAAGCGGAAATAGATTTGTAATAACAGGTCTTGTAGGCAACAGACCACAGCACTATTTTGTAAACGATAATGGCGAAAGCACATTGCAAAACACAGAGGTAGAGAACACCGGGCAGACTCATTATTCTATTGTTCCTTCTTCTAAAAGTGCCGGAATTTATTCTGGCTGGAGCGAACTTGCAACGACTACCGATGTAAACGAATTAATTAAAAAGGGAGTTGTTTATGCCGAAGCAAGCGCAACAATCACTTCAAATTATGCTAATGATCAATCTAATATAATCATAACGCTTTCTCAGGGCGAAAAGAGCGTCACTGCACAAAGCAGTAATGGAGCAAATGAGACTTCAACGATAACAACAGAATTGCTACAGCTAACAGATAGCTCAAGAATTCGTTTTTCTTTCCAAACTGTTGGAAGCGGCGTTTCAAGTGAGCGAAGCTCCTTCATCATGGAAATGCCAACGATAAGGCTTTATACAATAATAGATGAAGTCTATCTTGAAAATGAAGATCAAGAGGTAACTCCTGGTCAGACTATTAAAATTAATGCTTACAACGAGATTACAAATGTAAATAATGTGATGGGGAATTTTATATCTTATTCAAAAGTTAACCATCAAATCAAATATCAATTTTTATCTGGTGGCGAATATGCTGATGTGGCTGGGGATAATCTAGTTTTAAATAGTTCAATACCAGATGGTACTGTAATTCAGCTTAGAGCCTATTGCTATAAAAGTTCAATTAGCAGCGAGGTTATCTATTCAGACCGAATAGTTACTTTTACAGTCAACGCAAATAAAGTCAATGTAGAAATCTTGACAGACTTTGAAAATCCTGCAACTATTATAGGCGAGGGACAATATGACAACGGTCAAGCAATCTCGCTTACCGTTCAAAAAACAAATGAAGGATTTACATTTGACGGATGGTATATTAATGGCGAGCTTGAAACAACAAAGACAAAACTTACTCGCTATATTGTCACAGCCGGCGATGTGATATATGCAAAATTCACAAAGACAATCAGCATTGCAAGCATAGAAGTTCTTGGCCGCGTTTATGATGGCACAACCAATATAAACAGCGAGGATATTATATATAATTTTAATGGTGTTGAAAACAATCATCAGCTCTCTTTGGAAGGGATTGAGGTTAAATATGCCAATGCAAATGCCGGAACAAATAAGGCAATAGAGGTAAGTTATGTGAGCAATGTCACTTTGACAGGCGAGGATAGTGATATTTACAGACTCTCTTCGCAAATTGTTCCTTCGAGCTTTGGAACAATTTATCAAAGAGAAGTGGAAATTTATCCAAATGTAACCACAAAGCAATATGGCGATAGTGATCCAGTATTAACATATGAAGCTAAAAATGTAGTATCAGGAGATGTGCTGCTTGGAAGCCTTGGCAGAGAAAGCGGGGAGAAAATAGGCGAGTATGATTACAACCTTGGTACACTTTCCTCATCTAACCCTAACTATACTTTCACTATTGCTCAAAATGGTGCTAAATTTAGCATTACAAAGCGAACTATTTCGCTAAATAATGTCTATGTTGAGGATAAGATTTATGATAAGACGGTAAATGCAACCATTGTTGCGGATCTATCTAATGTCGTAAATGGCGAAGATGTATCTGTAAGTCTATCTGGTAATTTCGTATCTGCCAATGTCGGAAATGATATAGAGGTAGTAATTGATACAAACAGTATTGTGCTTAGCGGCAAAGATAAAGACAATTACATCTTATCTCAAACAGAATTAAATTTAAAAGGAAATATTCTTCCTAAGACTATCAATGTAATTGCAGATCAAGTGAGCGCTGTTTATGGAGATAAAATTAATTTCACTTACAGCGTAGAAGGATTGCTCGACGGAGATAGCATAAATGTTGATTTCTATGTAGACGAACAAGGCGTAGGCGAACATGATATCAGACTCTCATCACAAGGAAATGCAAATTATACCGTCAATTTCATATCTGCAAAGTGTAATATCACGCCAAAAGATATCACGGTCTATGCAAACGCAGCAAGTAAAACATATGGCGACTCTGATCCAGAGCTCACATTTACAGTGGAAGGACTTGTAGGAGAAGATAAGCTAAGTGGGAGCCTTGCTCGAGAAGATGGCGAAGATTTTGGAGAATATGAGATAACGATAGGTTCGCTTAACAATTCAAATTACAACATAAATTTACAAAGTAATTCCTTCTCTATTTTAAAACGAGATGCAACGGCAAATATAACTTTCAAAAATAAGATATACGATGGAACTTGTGATGTAGATTATATAGTAAGCTACGACAATACTGTGCTTGACGATGAATTCGTCTTATCGCTCAATGTTTCAGCTGAGAAACCAGATAGCGGCGTGCAAGATGTTGAATATGAAATAATTTCAATAGACGGCGAAAAAGCCATGAATTATAACTTTAAATATAATGCTTTGAATAGTACGATTACTATTGAGAGAAGAAATGTGCAAATAGTCGTTAACGATGCATCAAAAACATATGGCGAAGAAGATCCAGAGCTAAGTTATTATGCAATAAATCTTGTCGAAGGCGATTCTTTGGCAGGAGATGTTAAGCGCAACGAGGGTGAGGATGTAGGAGGATATACATATTATCTTGATACATTAAACAACGAAAACAATCCAAATTATAATATTTCACTAAGATCTACATGTATCTTTACAATCAATCCAAAGAATGTTGTCATTACAACAGAAGATTATGAAAAAGTCTTTGGTGATGAAGATCCTGATTTCACTATCACTTTGGCATATGAGGGACAGCTTTGTTTTGATGACAAGGCAGAAGAAATATTAGATGGTACTCTTTCTAGAGAGGAAGGAGAAAATGTTGGTATTTATAATTTCATTATTGACAATGTTTCATCAAGTAAAAATTATACATTCTCATTTGAGCAAGATCGTGTTTTCATTATTAATAAACGACCAGTAATCGTAACTTGTGATAAAGCAGTTAAAATATACGGCGACGAAGATCCAAACTATACATATTCTGTTGAAAACGAAGTGGAAGGCGAGAGCTTAATACTTGATATTAGAAGAGAATATGGAGAAAATGTTGGAGAATACAAACTGGTACTTTCCTCTAGCATAGACCCAAGATATTCAATTACATTTATCTCAAATTATCTTGAAATAGTTCCTAGTGATATTACTGTTAAAGCAGAGAGAAAAGTCAAAATATATGGCGATGAAGATCCAAGTTTTACAGTGGTAGTCACTGAAGGCGTACTTAAAAACAACGATATTATTACAAATATATCTCAAGGTCAAATGGAAAGAGAAGAGGGAGAAAATGTCGGCTTATATACAATAAGCCAGGGTTCTTTCTCTTTAGGCGACAATTATAATGTAACCTTTAAAAGCGATCAGCTTGAAATAATAGCGCAGCCTCTTACTATAAGCGCGAAATATACAACGAAATCTTATGGTGATAAAGATCCTGTGATTGGCTACGAATTAACGAGCGGTCAATTAAAATTTGATGACGACTTTGTTGGCGCTTTAGCACGCGACGAGGGAGAAAGTGTTGGGAAGTATAACATCATACTAGGCAGCTTGGCGATAAATGAAAACTATAACATTACTTTAATAACCAACACCTTTGAGATTTTAAAGAGAACAATTGAAATAGTGCCTTCGCTTCTTAGCAAAACTTATGGAGATGAGGAACCTGTGATAACATATCAAATCATTGGCTCACTTGTCGAAGGAGATGAGCTTGAAGGGGAGCTTTATAGAGATAGAAGCCAAAGCTCAAGCGAAAATGTAGGAAGCTATGACATAGTTTGCTCGCTAAGCAATTCAAACTATGAAATAATATTTGGCAGCTATTATTTTGAGATAGTAGCCCGTCCTATTACAATCAAAGCGGATGATATAGAAATTACCTATGGCGACGCCGAGCCAACCTTGACTTATCAAATAACTTCGGGCAATCTGATAGGAGAGGATAAGATAAGCGGCTCAGTTTATAGAATACCTGGAAATAATGTTGGCAGTTATGCTATTCGAAGCAGCTTAACTCTTGGCAAAAATTATTCTGTAACATTTATTAACGGAACCTTTACTATCAAGCCTCTTGACATTGTTTTAAAGGTAGACAACTATGAAAAAGAATATGGCCAAATTGATCCAATTTTTACCTATTCAATTGAAAGTGGAAAACTTATCAATGGGGATACACTTCACGGCGAAATTACGCGAGTGAGCGGCGAAGATGTTGGAAATTATAAGCTTGAAAGTAATATTTACAATTCAAATTACAACATAACCATTAATGAAGCATATTTGACAATTACTCCAAAAAATGTTTATCTAGTTGCAAGTATCTACGATAAGGTTTATGATGGTACAACTGTGGCAACTTTGCGAAATCCATATGTAACTGGGCTAATCGATAGCGATGTTGTGCTGCTCTATGACAGAGAAAACTGTGCAAGATTTGAAAGCAGCGAGATAGGAAATGATATCAATGTATACCTGAGTAATATCAGCCTATTTGGAACTAAAGCTTCAAATTATCATTTAATATTACCAGAGGTTTTGACCGCAGATATAACAAATGCCGAGCTTGAAAGTGATGGAGTAAAAATCGAATCAAAACAGCAAGCAATTCTCTATGATGGGTTGAAACTTTCATTTAGCAGCGATGAAATAAGCAATGATGACATAAAGATTGAAAATCATAAATCGCTGTTAAGCTATGACATATGGCTTGAGGGCGAAGATAAATTTACCCAGCTAAATGCGACTGTAACTTTGACAATAGATGTGCCAGATTATGTTTTAGAGAACAATAATATCTATGTATATTTGATAGATGAGAGTGGGCAAAAAGAGCTTGTTTCTTCACAAAAGGACGATGAGGGCAATCTTGTAATAACCACTAGCAACCTAGGGAATTTTATAATAACCACAGACAATGACACATGGATAGATTATGGTGCATTTATTGGTATAGGTCTTGTAGTTGTTGCTGCACTCGCGGTTACAATTATTATGATAATTAAGAAGAAAAAGGCGAAAAAACAATAAAAGAGTAGAAAAATCTACTCTTTTTTTTAAAAAATTACCTATTTAACTAAAATTATTTGAAAAATAATTGATAGATATATTTCAATTATTCTATTTCATTTTCATTATCTTCTTGTAAGTCATCTTTAAATTGCTGGTAAGTTTCAACGATTTTATTTAAATCTTCATTGATATTTGATGTCATCTCAAAGACCACATCTCCGCCATTAAGCTGATTTGTAAGAGTCTGTAATGGATCGTGGCCATAGGCATCAATATCGTCAGCAAGAGCGTAGTAAACCTGTGCATAGATATTTCCATTATCGTTAAAAAATACAGGGATAAAATAAGTAAGATTGCTAGCTTGATCATAGCCATAATAGTAAGGCATAACATAAAAAATCTGGTTATTTCCAAGACTAGAAATAAATTCATTTTCTGCTTCGCCCATATTTTGACATAGGTCAAGCGAACAATTATTTAAAAAGACTATAAAATCGCCAAAATAATTTTGTGCATTTTCTTGAGTTGTTTGAAAGGCCTCCCCTGTTAAATAGTTGAGTGAATATATCGTATCATTTGCCTTGAAAAGTATTGATAAAATATACTGATCATATTCATTGTCATCTTCGCACATATTGTAGGGGATTTGAGATATAGAAATTATCTCATCAATTTGGTCTATCTGCTGCGGCGCTCTATTTTGCAAATCTGCCAGGAGTTTGTCATTTAAGTTGTCAAGTAGAAGTTGTTTTTCGCTGTCTTCAATTGGATCAACAACAATGTTTCCATCGTCGTCCCAAATTATGTCATTATCATTGTTATCTTCAATTATTTGCTCATTATCAAAATTATTTTCAGTTCCAGTATTTGCATTATTGATAGTTGCGGAGATTATGTTATAAAAAATATAGACACCGGCGCAAACAGCTAAAACAAGTGCTGTTTTTGCAATCACATGTCTTTTCCTTTTCTTGATAATACCCTTTGAAATCTTAAGTCTTTTAGCTTTTAGTGCCGACTTAAATTGTTTTGTTTGTTTACGATTTAAAAGGGAATATGAATTTGCATTTTTTAACATTTATTCTCCTAATTTGACAAGTATTATTATATACTAGAATTGTTAAGATGTCAATAATAAGCAAAAAAACTTTGCTTTCTTTCAAGCAAAGTTTTTTACTTTTTTTTAGGTTATTATCGACACCTAAAATGGGATCTGCAAGAATTAAAAATAGGTGTAAATCTAAAATCATTAAAAGGGGTGCTAAAAAATGTGTTAGAGTTACATCTGTTAAAATTGCTAAAATCATACAGATCAAACCTATCATTTGGAGGATTTGGAACAATAATTGTACTGAGAATAGAGGTCTGGACAACATTGCTAGGAATTAGTTGTTCGACTCCTGAAGTCGTAGCCCTTAAAATGTGGCAATACAGAATCAAATGTTAGATTAGATTGATTAGTTATTATCATGATTTATCTCCTTAGTTTACTAAAACTTTAAATTCTATATTTTTAACTGCGCCGATATTGAGTGACCCAACATTTATTCCGTTGGCAGGATTTTCTCCAGGCATATTGACACCTAGGAATTAAGAATGTCTGTGCAGTTGTCGCATCTAGTTATTGTAATGTCATTGCCAGATACATTAAGAGTTATATTATTGTCGATTAAGTTTGAAATATCTTGAGTTTGTGATCTAAAAAGACCTCCCCATACAAGCTCAGCATAAAGAACGGAGCTTCCAATAGGGAGGTTTAAACTTGCAGTAGAACCGTTCTCAAGATATGAAGAAGTTGTACCAACTGGGAA
>USKO01000006.1 GCA_900555365.1 uncultured Bacillota bacterium | reverse complement strand
AGAGAATATTGGCACAATGAATAAGTTGATAATAAAAGAAAGTAAATTAAGATTAGATGAAAATAAAGCTAAGAATGGTAATATTGTAATCTGCGCTGCAAATGATATCGCTATATACTGTGCAATTATGTTAGGCATAAACTTTTTGAAAAAATTGCAAAACATTGGATAGAGTAGTATTATTCCACATACGCAAGCGATTGACATTAAAAAGCCAACGTCAAAAGCACTTAATGGACTAAATATAAGTATCAAAAAGCCGGCAACGCCCATGGCATTTAACGAATCATATCTCCTATGCGACAACATCGCTGCCATCATGATAATTCCCATCACTGCCGCTCTTAAAACGGACGGTGTAAACCCGCAAAGCGCTGAATATAAAACTATTATCACGCTGGTCAACGCAAAATTAACATACTTATTGACCTTCAATAATTTTAAAAAGCCAAATATGATTGTGATTAAAAATGTAATATTAAGGCCACTTACAGTCAAAATATGAATGATGCCACTATTTCGATAACTTTCCTTGATCTCAAATGATATTCCACTTTGATCTCCAAATAATACTGCATAGGCAACAGCTGCGTTGTCCTCACTCATATTTTGATAGAGCTGCTCTTTAATTGACAACCTTATCTTTTCATCAAAATTGGTATACCCCTCACTGATAACTGTATCGGTCAAACTCGCTCTTGCCGTGTAGCCAGTCCCAGATCGATAGGCACTTGAATTGAAACTGTCAAGCGAAAAGGGCTTCACCGCTTCGACTTCACTCTCAAATGATACAATATCTCCCACATTTAGCGTCTGCCCCGCTTTTGTGAATGTTACCTTGATGTTTCGACAATTTTCGCCGTTTATTGAAGCATCTTTTAAGAGCACTTCATATGTATAATCACTCTCTTCAAAACTGTCACTTACCCTGCCAACAACCAAAACCTCGCCGCTGTAATCTTTGTTGTAGTAGGAAGCCTCGCCTATATAATAAAATCCATTCCCAATAAAGAAAAAGGCAAAGAGCAAGGCCAATATCTTGTATCTCTTTCGTTTGATAAGTAAAACGCCAAGTGTCAATAATAATAAAATTGTAATAACTAAAACTTCAATATTGCCATGATAAAGCTTTCTAGCAACTATTATGCCAAATAAAAAGGCTAGAAATGGATAAAATATGTATCTGAAATTTATAAATCGCTTGGTGTTCATTTTTTTATTAATTTTATCAAAAAAATCTATTAGGACAAAATAATTATTACAAATTACGGCAAGGAAGGCATAATTTTTAACGCCGTTAAAAATTATCTCGCCTCCCGGCGACCGCGAGCAGCCACCCGCCGCTCGCCGCCTTCCTTGCCTGTCTTGCTTCCGCCAAAAAACACTCTTTTTGTGACAAAACAATTAAAATGATAATTATAAAAAATCTACTTAAAGAGGAAGGTATTCTTTAAGTAGACTTTCTTTTAAAATGCAGTAAAAACTGATTTTAAACATAATTAAATTGTGACCCGAGGTCTATTCAAGCTCATCCATAAGATCTTCTGGCAAGTAAATATTAACCAAAGAACCATCTTTTGCTTTCATTTTTCCATATAAACGATATGTCTCGCTGGCTATGCTTGCAGCCTCCTCTTCTTCAAATTCTGGCCACTCATCTTCTGGAATGTTTGCAACTGAGCCGTCCATGCCTTCAGCAAATGTTACAACATTTGCCTCTACTGCACCATTCTTATACTCACCTGCTTCTAGATTTTTCTGTAATTGCTCTAAAAGATTTTCAACAGTGACATTTTCTTCGCTGATTGTAATTCTGTATTCATTCACGCCTGTGTCTGTGATTTGTTTAACTGTTATATTTCTTACCCAAGAATATTCAGGATCAGTTGAAGAATTATCCATTGCAAATAAAAGTTGATCACTATCATTTAAAGTGCCGCCAAGTTCGGTCACTATGGCCTCAGCAAGGGATTGATTTTGTTCCATATTTGCTTCTATAGTATTAGCGGAATATACTGGCAAAGTTGATATTTCTTGTATATTTCCAGTTAATATATCATTTACTGTAATTGCTTCTGTTGGAACAACTGTACCTACATAATACATATAAGAGGCATCTCTATGATATACAAATCTTACTTGAAGCTCTGTAATAGTTTCGCCTTCAGTTTCTGTGATTGCCCATTCAATTTGCTCAGCATTATCTAATGAAGCACTTCTTCCTGCAAGTTTTGTGACAACACTCTGTATATAGTTATCGTTAAAATAATCATAGATGGTTCTATTTTGATATTCTTTTAATTCATCTAAAGTATCAATTTTAAACTTTTCTTTTCCATCATCTGGATCAGTTGGCTCCTCTATGTCGCCACCTGGGTTCTCTGGATCCTCTTTTCCATCATCTGGATCTTCCTTTCCATCGTCTGGATCTGCAGGCTGTTCAATTCCTGGATTTTTATCTTGATCTACTGGATCTTTATTACAAGCAACAAGGCCTACGCCAAGACCAATAGCAAGGCCGATGGCAAGCAATGCTGCAACAATCTTTTTCCCTATTCCGAGCTTATATTTCTTCTCATTTTTCATCACTGGTTTCATTTCCTCCATTAGAAATAGCCTCCTTGTGCTATTATTATATAACATATTCGCCAAAATTTCAATAGGTAAATTAAAAATTTTTCTCAAATTTGGCGTATATTTTTAGCTAGAATTATGATAGCATATAAAAAATCAAAAGGCAAGGGAATTTAAAAAAGAAAGGAAAAAAAGAAAATTAGATTAAAATGTTGATTTTTATATAAAAAAAGGTTATCATATATATATGAAGAAAAAGAATATTTTGGTAAGAATATTTTGTGCCCTACTCATATGCTGCTTTGGTCTTATGAGCATAAGTTGCGGTCTGTCACTTGACGAGCTGCTTGAAATTGCTGGAGAGCTTGTGGGCTGGGATGAAGACGATCCATCGAGTGGCGACAATCCTGGCATTGAAGAGGCACTGCCAGCCGATCTTTATGGCTCCAAGGTGCTCTACCGTCCTGATGACTATGACTATGACGCAGGATCTGGCGGAGCAGACGGATCTGGCGAAGGCGAGAATGATTATTATGGGCAATATGCCTATGGTATTTTAAACTACTTATACAACATTTATGCTATTGGAAACAATACATATTTACAATATTTATGAGACAACGGGTTCTACCTTTGATATGGAAAATCTGCCTTATCTATACGATAGCATTCGATACAAAGTTGACACTGTAGGGCAAGTCACCCACTCTGCAGAGCTTGATGGAAATGGAAATTTAACTAACATCCAGCCTTTGGATGAAAGCTATGAAATTGTGGGCGCCAATTTAAATACAAATTGGAATTGGACATTCAGTTATCTTGCCGAATCTGTCGAGGCTGGTTTGACGGATACTGAGTATACAGTTCAGCCTAATTATTATATAGCAAATAATCATATTTATAATACGTACGAAACAGGCTATTATACTTTTAGTTATATAATCAATGAAATTTATAGTCTTGGAGATTATCAACAAAATTACAGTAACATTTATTTAGGAACACTATTAGCAACAGACTATGACAACTATTCGGATTTTGTCAAGACGCTTGAGTATGTGATCTACTGTTATGCAGTTGACCTCGAGCCTGCAGAGGTTGTGGTCACCGAGAGCAGCGCCTATCCATATTACACAATCAGAATTGGAAATTTTGAATCTGTTGACAGCGCGCTTGAGACAGCAAAGACCACATTTGAAATTCTTGGAACCTATGTTGGACTTGTGTCAAGACAAATCACAAAGATTCAAAATTGGATCCTTGAAAACATAATTGGACAAGATGCATTGAATGACGATTCATTCACTTCATACTATCAAAATGATGCCGATGATGAGGTGTTCATCGAGGTTACACATCAAGACGGATCAATAAGCTATCAACTTTCAACAAACGCATCAAACAGATATGGGCAATCAACATATGATCTTGGCAGAAATTATCAAACTGCAGTAGAAAATATTGTTGCAGCAGTTTGCAATGATGTTTCAATCGGAAAGAATGATGATGACAGCGATGTAACAATTGATGACAGGTTCCTTGCAAGTAACATTATGGAATATGCCGGATCTACCTTCACAATTCAAGACGACAGCAATTTCCCTGTCTATGACTCTGAAAATCCAGAGCATGCATATGCAATCAGGCCTTTAGAATATCAGAGCGTTGTGCTAATGTTCAAACAGGAGACTTACATTGACGGGCTATGGCTTGCACTCAAGTATGACGCTGACGGCGATGGAACAGAGGAAGATGTTTACAACTGGGATGAATATATTGATATCATCATTGACCTTAACTATTACAACCACGCAACAAACACCAGACGAATCATACAGTCTAAGAAAGTGAGAGTATATGACGGGCCATATGCAATAGATTACATGTATGGCTTTGAGGGAGATACTGGTGGCGGTGGAGATGGCGAGCTTGTGCCTCGAGACCACTGCAGCGGAGTTGTCTTTGACGATCTTGGCAGTTTACATGTTGGAGTGTTCAATGTTGACATTGGAGGAGGAATTCTCAAGACTGATGTTGGACGAAATGATTACAAAGGAGATCCACTTGTATCACTCGATCCACTTGTGCTTGTGGGAACAAACAACATACGAAGATATTATGAAATAGTTGAGCCGGGCTCAACCGATCTAGATCAAGAGGCACTTGAAGATGGCTACACCTACACTTCTGGCAGACTTAATCCAACCATGTTCAGTGGCAGTGACGGATGTGACTATATTGAAATCACATACAAAGTTATCAAGGAAGCAGGCAATATGACCAAAAACTACAAGTTCTATACTGGTCTTGCATATCTTGACAATGACGATGAGCCAAATCTATATTAAAAACAACAAAAAATCACCAAGCTTAAAAACTTGGTGATTTTTTCTATTCGACATCTTTATCGTCATCTTGAATATTATCTTGTGAATTTTCTGCGCTATCGTCAACATTTGCGCCCTCGTCAACATTTGCGCCCTCGTCAACATTTGTGTCCTCGTTTGACGGCATTGTTACGATACCTAAAACGACGAGCACGCCTGCAACTGCCATGATGAGGCCTGATACGAGGTCATCTTGAACGGAAAATCCACACAGATCGCCTAGAGCATTTAAGAAAATTACCACTGCTCCTGACAAAGCTGTCCAGAAACTATAGGATTTAATTCGATTTTTCATTTTCCCTCCTAGACACAATTTCTTTAAGTTCGCTCACCTCTTCTCTGAGCGCGTTTAGCGTTTCAAGATGTGATGTGAGCTCCTCTATTGTTTCGCGATATGCCTCTTCGCGTTTCGAGCTGTCTTTCAACTGGTAAAAGAACAAAAACACGAATAACATTGCAAATATACCATATGAAACTATTATTTTTATTAGCTCGGACCAAAAATCCATTTTAAATCTCCTTCCTTCTCGTTTTGATCATGTCAAGGATGATTTTCTCTTCTTCTTGAAGGCGGGCAAGATTTATCTTTGCAATATGATTTTTATAGATAAATATCATTTCTCGAGTTTTACCGTCAAAACAAAGTTTGAAATCTTTGCCAGCTGCGTGCTTTCTATTATGACTGTGAACAACTTTCCAACCGCACCTGCTGGCACTCTTTGAACTTCGTCTCCGCCTTTGATCTCAAATACTTTTTGCATCGTTTCACTTTTTAGAGTGACACTGCATGGATATTTTGATTTTATGGTAAATGACATTATCTTTTTTAACTTTCCGCTATCGCCAAAATCGGTTTGCTTGCTTTGCCAATATTTACCTAGTGCTGTCCCAAAAATCTTACCGTCCTCGCTAAGCTGACCAATCTTGCCCTTATGCTCGCCGTTGAAACTTGCTATCAGTTTGGTCTTGTATGGATTGTTTAGCGTTAAAAGTCTGTTTATATCCACTCCTCGCAAAAGCTGAAAGCTCTTGTCTGTCATGTCATATACGAGCAGTGCATTGTTTGTATACCCGCCGCTATAACTTTCGCAGCCTATCTGCTGAGAATCATCAAACTTAACTTGGCAGGCAAGGAAATACTTTCCGTTGTAAAACTCGCCCCATGCGTTTGATTGATTTTTTGCGCTCAGCATCTTGTTATACTCGCTCTTAATCTCGCTTACTGATGAGCCATTGAAAATCTTTAGTCCACTTGAATCTAAGAAGATTATATCATCACCACACTGAGTGATGGTATTGGGATAAATATAGTTGTTTGACATGTATAAGTGGCTTATCGCAAAATTGTCGTCCGTGCCATACTTGGACACCTCTGTTATTCCAAAATCGCGAAAAATATATAGATAATCATTGAAAGATATGATTTTATTTAGGTCGCCGCGCTCATCGCCAAAGTCAAGATTTTGACATAGCTCGTCGGTGAAATTTAAAATATCTGTCTCCTCGCTGTAAACTAGTGTTCCCCGCTCAGAAGATGTTATAGCAAAAAGGCTGCCATAATGATTACAACAAGACACTATCTTTGGTGCGTTTTCATTCCGCTGCAGTCCGCTACCTGTTATTATCAGTAGGTCGTCGCCTTCTCCAGATAAAAGCAAACTGTCTTGATGCCCAACTCTGTAATATGCCGCATATGGTGTCTCAGTAAAATCATTGTCGACCACAAATGAAGTTATTCGCTGAGCAAAGAGATTGTCATAGCAAATCTGCCCCAGATCATTATAATAAAACAAATAATAATTATTTTGATCGGTGCTGAAATTATACCATTTCAATTTCCAGATGGCTTTTATTTCACTTCCTTGCACATTAAACTCGCTCTCGCTGTCAAGATCACTTGTCGATGTGGGCAAGGTGAGAGCGCTAAAACCATAACCTGATTTTAGCGACCCATCTTCCACATTAAAATTATAACAGCTGCGGGAGCTACCTTCTTCGCATACAAAATCATCTTTATCGGTTATGCCATCTTGAAAGAGGTTGTATTTTATCTCCTTTTCTACAGTTTTTTTGGTCTTTAGTGTGTTTCTATAGAACATTATACCCACCTCCTCCGAGGCATTACGATTTCTCTTTTTTCTCTTTGTAAAACTTGTAGCGAATTTTTAAACCGCTCCTCCCAAACATCGGCCTCGTCAAATAGCGTCTGCATGAAATAATACTCACGGGCTATCGCATATGCGTATACGCGCTCGGGCAAGCTGGAGCTAAATGTGTCTGTCAGCTCACATTGCTCGGGCTGCACTGTATAGAGAATGTCCACCTGGCTTGCTATGGCTACCAAGTGTTCATCAAAAGCCTTAAACTTTACCTTGCGTCCAGACATATCTTTAACTGATATGATCTGAAGTGGTGCCTTGGTTAAAGATGAGTAATTTACCTTGAAATCTTCACATTCAACCCTTTCTCTCTTATAAATAGGTATGTATTCGCACGCCACCTCATTATATGCAAGATTGAAAAAGTTTACTAGGCTGTCACATATTAGCTGCTCATCTTCGCTTAAAGCACTGTTTGACTCTAATGCCTCTTTGAGCGAAGTTTGACCGATAAAACCACAGGCTATTTTTATTATGTCTTTTACAAGCATAGCGCCTCCTTTATCTTTTTTACTTGGTCTTTGATTGACTTTTCATATAGTTTTTGGTTGTTTTCTTCTATTTCCTGTATGATCTTATCACGGCGACTGCTTGCTGTTTTTTGTGCATAAAAGATGGTTCGGCCGTCAAGCTCGCCATAAGGCACTGTAAAACAATAGCTTTCCTTGCCACCACCCTTTAGGTGCACCTCATATGCATTTTTTTCTAGGTTGTATAAAATTATATAATTTTCATCAATTTCCTTTAGCCGCTCGCCAATAAAATACACATCATCTTTGACTTGCAAATATCTCATTTTTTAACCTCCAAAAACTAAAGAAAAAGGCAAAAAACTTTTCGCCTCTTGCCTTCAGTTACAAAATTTCGCTTTATTCACCATCAGTGCCACTGTCGGTGCTGCTATGAGCTGTCTCAATAGCATCTACAATGCTTGAGAATGGATCTGATATACTTGATTTGATTCCGCTAATCTTAGCTTGTCCACAAGGTTTGTCGCAGATAAGTTCAGCGTATTTAACAAGTGTTGCGCTATATGTAGGATAACCTGGATTTTGTCTTAAGATTTGTCCGTTTTCTCCTTCAAGCCATTTCCAGTCGCAAAGTTGATGTAAAACAAAATCGTCAGTATTGAGAAGATACATAGTATCGTCATCAACAAATCTATCAGCTACAACAGGAATACCATTGTGGGTTATAGTCTTGTATCCACCATCAAGTGAAGCGATTTCAATATTTCTTCTGTATGCACCTAGATACTCTTGATATGCGCGTCTAACTTTGCTTGAACATGTAATAAAGTTAATCTTAGAATCAGAATTATCATCAAGGAAATCGATAACCTCTTGGATAACTATATCGCTGATTTCTTTTGAAGTTGTATTAACATAAGGGCTAAGCCAAGGATAATCAGTTTTGCTCACTCCATAAATTGAAGTTGCTGTTGTATCAAAGATTTTTCCAAGGCCTGTAATTTCACTATCTTTTGAACCTTGAACATAAATTTTATATCCGTTGTTGATAGTTATGATATCTTTTCCTGTATATTTAATTTTTTTGTTTACTCTGTCAACATATACAATTTTTAAAGGATTGGCATTGATCTGAACATTTTCATTGAAAACATCGATGAGCATTCCTTCTATTAAATTGTTAACCTTATCACAAGTCATCTCTTTGTTTATGACGTTATGAGAGCTAACTGTTGCTAAAGCCCCAGTGCCATCTCCATAGAGCATTCTGCCAAGATTGAATGAACTTGCCTTAACAAGCCCTTCCATTTCGTCAGAAAGAAGATTTACAAAAGCACCAATGTTGTTTGCAGATGCTCTTACTGCTTTATCAGAGATATCAATTTTACCATAAAGGTTTTTAAGGTCAGCTACGAATTGAACATAGCCATTGCCAGAAGCTGTAGGAAGTTCTCCATCTTCGCTGCCAGCGCCTACACCACCATTGATGCCATAAGGAGCAAGCTTTCTAATTTCTTTTCCCCAAACATCTTTGCTGGTTTTTTTAATTCTTGCAAGGAGTGGGTTGGCATTGTCATTTAACTGATTTGCCACAACTCCAAGATAAACCGTTTTTAAAGCATTTTCAGCCGTTTGTAATGTAACCATATTTTCTCCTTTTAAATTACATTTTTTAATTTTTCAAAATTTAATGAATATTGAAAATATTAAATAAAATAAATTAATTTTAATAAAATGGGAAATATATATAATCTCTAAAATATATTTAATTGCAAGCATATTTCTTGATTTTTTCTTGACTTATATTAGCAATTATGATACAATCTTTAAGTCTCATAAGACAAATATGCACTTATAGTATATTTTATAGCAGTTGCCTAAAACCCATAGTGAATTATAAGCTACATATGTCATTATGGAAAGGTGATAAAAACCTGAGGTCGCTATTAAAAGCTAGAAAACTATAGGGAAGGACAAAAACAAAAAGGAGGATTTAAAAATGTCAGTTATTTCTATGAAACAACTTCTAGAAGCAGGGGTACATTTCGGTCATCAAACAAGAAAATGGAATCCAAAAATGAAACCTTTCATTTTTACTGCAAGAAATGATATTCATATCATTAATCTAGAAAAAACCTCAGAGCAAGTTGACAAAGCATATCTTTTTATAAGAGATGTCGTTGCTTCTGGGAAAAAGGTACTATTTGTTGGTACAAAAAAACAGGCTCAAGATGCTGTTAAGGAAGAAGCTGAAAGATGTGGAATGTATTATATCAATTCACACTGGCTTGGCGGATGCCTTACCAACTTCAAGACCATTAAGTCTAGAATTGAGAGACTTAACAAATTAAACCAAATGGAAAAAGTAGGGGAATTTGATCTTTTGCCTAAGAAAGAAGTTACAATTCTTAAAGCTGAAAGAGACAAGCTCGAAAAGAATTTAGGCGGAATTAAGGAAATGAGAGAACTTCCTGGTGCTGTTTTCCTTGTTGATCCTAATGTGGAACACATTTGCGTGAATGAATGTAAAATTCTTGATATACCAATGGTTGCTCTTGTAGATACAAATGGTAACCCAGATGGAATTAGTTATGTTATTCCTGGCAATGACGATGCAATTCGATCTGTAAAATTAATTGCTCAAGCTATGGCTGATGCCGTTATTGAAGCTACTGAAGGAGTTTCTTTAAAGAAAGATGAAACAGCCGAAGAAGAGGATATTGATTTAGAGAAAGTTCTTGCAGAAACAAAACCTAACATTGAAATTGCTGAAGCAGGAGAAGAACACAAAACTAAAAAGCCAGCTAAGAAAAAGCCAGCTAAGAAAAAGGTAGAGACAAAGAAAGAAGAAAAACCAGCACAAGAGCAAGCTAACAAAGAAGAAACAAAAACTGAAAGTGAAGGAGAATAAGTATGAATTTTACAGCTAAAGATGTAGCAGAATTAAGAGCAAAAACTAATGCTGGAATGATGGATTGCAAAAAAGCATTAGTTGAATGCGATGGAGATTTTGAAAGAGCCATCGTTTGGCTCAGAGAAAAAGGAATTGCAGCAGCAGCAAAAAAACAATCAAGAATCGCATCTGAAGGTATTGTTACTTCATATATCCACATGGGCGGAAAAATTGGAGTATTAGTTGAAATCAATTGCGAAACTGATTTTGTTGCTAAAACTGATGCTTTCCAAGAAATTGGACATGATGTTGCTCTTCAAATTGCAGCTAGTGCACCTAAATATGTAAGAATTGAAGAAGTTCCTCAAGAAGAACTTGAAAAAGAAAAAGACATCTTAAGAAATCAAGCTCTTAATGAGGGAAAACCTGCTCAGATCATTGATAAGATGGTAGAAGGAAGAGTTAAGAAATTTTACCAAGATGTTTGCCTTCTTGAACAGCCATTCGTTAAAGATCCTAGCATGACAATACAACAATATATTAATGAAAAAACTCTTCAAATTGGAGAAAAAATTTCTATTAGAAGATTTGCTCGATTTGAAATGGGTGAAGGTCTTGAAAAAAGAAATGATAATCTTGCTGAAGAGGTTGAAAAACAAATGCGAGGAAATAAATAAAAAGAACCACCAATTGGTGGTTTTTATTTTGCGCATTTTCTTTATGAGCTTTTTATTAATTTTAAATTTACTAATATTCTTCATTAACCATTATGAATAAACAAAATAGAAGTGGATGGCATCATTTTTATTTTTGGGGATGTCCTAATTTTAATTTAAAACAATTAAAAAAGAGATATTGAGTAAGCACCCATTGAAATATTATTTGTTGCCATTTTTGTCAATTTTTGAAAATCGCTATCTTCTTTTTCAATATGACATTTTTCTTTTATATCAGCTCTGGTTGATTGATTTAAGAAAGGGAGAAATTCATTGAAAATTTGAGTGGATTTTTTGTTTACTGAGTTAAATAATCTATAATCTAATAAGCCAAAAGTAGCTCGTTTTGCTTTCTGCTCTTCCTCTTTGTTTGAGTTATAAATATAAGTATTATTTTCATAAGAAAGCTCGCCTAAAACAAAATTCATATATTTAAATTGTATTTTCATCTTCTTCCTCCATTTCTTGGATTTTTTTATTGACAAGCTCTAGTAAATGCTCGCTTTTTATAGAAGCTATCAACGAACTTTGGTTTTTTAACAGAGAACAATCTTCTTCATATTCATCCTTAAATTCATCAAAAGCTTCTTGTAAATATAAATTTATATTTTGACAATTCTGCAAAAATTGTTGCAGCTCTTTATCATTTGCAATAACGCTTGCGAGTTCATTTTCAAGTAAATCCATAGGTATATCTTTAAATTTTAAATTATTAGATTTGGTAGGATTTTTCATATCCCTGTGAGAAACAGGAGTTTTTATTCCCATTGCTATTGATTTTGATTGATATAACTCTAAATATCTTTCATATGTAGGGTCTTTTGATAACACAATATTTTGATGTTCTATAACTGATTTTCTAAAGTTCCAAGAAAATATATTACCGTTGTCAAATAGGGGAGCCATTCTTAATTCTCTTGTTTTGCTATCAATTAAAAATGATAAATTATACCAATTTCTATCTGACTGGCAACAAATATAATCTAATATCATCATCTTAGCCATTTGATTGTATAATTTTCTTATATTAACTAAGATATTAATACCTTGATCTTTTTCGAACTGCGTGTGGTTTAACATAATGCAATTTAAGCTTTTTTTATAATTTTCAAGAGTATTATCATTTGGCACATCAAGACCATTAAAGTTATCATAAATAAATCTTCTATAGGCTTCAAGTATTGAATAGCCAGCTAGCTCTACACAGTCATCTGGATTATAATTTTTACAGATTACTCCTTCAACAGACTTGTCTCCATTTTGATGAGTTGCGAGTTTATATTCAACACAATCAACACCTAACTTTTTGCATATTTTATAAAAAATTACTTCACCTATATCTTCAAAAGTTTTTGAAGATTCCACTGTTGTTTCACTTCTGTTTGTATTTTTAAAAAGCCACTGCTCAAAATTTCCAGATTCAATATCGTCTTTAAAAGAAAACCAGAATTTAGGTCTTGCACCTCTGGCATCTAATTTATAAACCTTGCAGTTGTTATTTGGATCAATTGTCAATCTTTTCACTTTTTCCTCTCTATTAAAATATTATATATTTTTATATAAGGAAAGTCAATATTTGGCATATATAAATTATTATAAAAGATTTTATTAGCCTTATTTTGTAATACAAATTTTGCTAATATTCTTCTTATAATAATGTAAATCATTTGCAAAAATATCTAGTTTATAGTAAAATATTTTCGAGGAGATTATTATGAACGAAATGATAGATGAAATTAAGTTGTCATGCGAAGAAGAAATCAATAAAGCCATAAATCATCAACTTAGTGAATATTTAGTTGTTAGAGCGGGAAGAGCCAATCCTCATATACTTGATAAAGTTTATGTTGATTATTATGGTGTGCCAACCCCTATAAAAAATATGGCTTCAATTACTGTACCAGAAGCACGAATACTTGCTATTTCAGTTTGGGACCAAAGTCAGGTAAAAAATATTTCAAAAGCGATCTCTGCCGCTGATCTTGGCGTGACTCCAAATGAGGACGGTAAAGTAATTAGACTTATATTCCCAATGCTTACCGAAGAGAGGCGTATTGAAATTGTCAAATCAATCAAAAAGATAGCAGAAGAGACAAAGATCGCTGTTAGAAACGCTCGCCGTGATGCAATGGATATGATTAAAGATCTTGAGAAAAATGGAGAAATATCAGAGGACGAAAGAGACAATTATTTTGATGATATTCAAAAATTAATAGATTCATCTTGTGATAAAATAGACGCCAATTATAAAACAAAAGAAAAAGAAATTATGGAAATCTAAATCATTCATAATTTATAATTTGTTTTAAAAAGGAAAATTAAAATGACAGATTTACCAATTCATATTGGAATTATTATGGACGGCAACGGGCGTTGGGCTACAAAACGGGGACTTCCTCGTAATCTAGGTCACAAGCAGGGTATCAAGGCAATTGAAAAAACAGTTGTCGCTTGCAAAAAATTCAACATAAAATACTGTACATTCTTTGCTTTTTCGACTGAGAATTGGAAGAGAAGTAAAGAGGAAATCGACGGTATATTTGACTTACTTAGACAATATTTGAAAAAAGACGACAATGTCTTTATAAAAAATAAAATCAAAGTTATGTCAATCGGCGTTTTAAATAAATTCCCTAAAGATCTACAAAATGCTTTATCAGATATTAAAGACAAAACCAAAGATTATAACGATACTTGTGTAATTTTTGCCTTGAATTACGGTGGGCGAGATGATATTGTAAGAGCTGTCAATAAATTGATCCAAGAAGGTCATAAAAAAATTGATGAAAAACTCTTACTGGAAAATTTAGATACTAAAGACATCCCTGAACCAGATCTAGTCATTAGAACAAGTGGAGAAATGCGAATATCAAATTTCTTGCTTTATCAAATGGCTTATAGCGAACTTTATTTCCCAAAAGTTTATTGGCCTGACTTTAATGAGAAATATTTAAAAAAATGTTTAGACATTTATCAAAAGAGGAATAGAAGATTTGGAGGTT
>USKO01000005.1 GCA_900555365.1 uncultured Bacillota bacterium | reverse complement strand
TATAGACAATGCTTTTGAAGAATCTATTTTATGAATTTCCTTATCTTCAAATTTATATCCATTTTCTTGCATTGCCGCACCTAAATTTAAAACATATTCACAAATTTTACAATGTCCAGTGTAAGAACACTTTTTATTACAGGTTAATCTTCTTTCTGCCCATCCTGGTGGAATAGTATTACCATCAATCTCTTTATCCATTCCTAAAATTAGATAGGATAATTGATCTTTCCATGTTTTATCTTTATATATCTTATATAAAATATCTTGTTTTGCTATTGGACCGAAAAACTCGCATATATCTACAAAATCTTCATAGAGATCAATATCTTCAGGTCTAACAAAGAAGAATTTAAAAGAGTTTAAATTTCCTTTCATTTTTGAAGATGTTTGTGCTACATTTGGGAAAATTCTTACTTTAATATTTTTATCATGACAAATTTGAGATATAAGTTTTATATTAAAAGCAAATTCATTAGTGATATAAACGTCACTTACTCCACATCCCATTTGAAAAGTTAATTTGTCCCATGTATCCACTCCCTCTTGAAAGAAAAAACTAATCATATGCTCTTCTAAAGTAATAAGAATATCTTTTTGATATTGAGATAATAAAATTGCGATATTTTTATGTTTTTCTTTTGCGGCAATAAAAATATTTAAACTATCTTCCAAATCAGTTTTGGTACAAGAACATACATCAATAACAATTCTTTTATTATCTGGTTGATTAGAAACAAAATCTATAAGTTTTACTGTTTTATGAGTATATTTAATAATAAGTTCATCAACAGCTTCCTTTATTTGACTCTCTTGAAAAAATCTAAGAGCGTATTTCATTTATTTAGAACCTCCTATTCTTTTTTATAATTATATTATAACAAAAAAAAGATGAAAAATCAAATTTTTCATCTTTTTATAAAGAAAAAGCTCTCTAATACTAGAGAGCTTTTTTCTTTTCTTAGGCTAACTTATAGCTCATTCTCTTTCCTTCATCAAGCTTAACCAGCTCTTTTACTACAATGCCTTCCTTAACTAACTGGCTCAGTCTAGCTACAATCTTAGACTTAGTAGCGTCTTCATCATTAACTGCCTCAAGGATCTCGTCCGCAGTTGCGAAACGATCCGGCTCCATAGAGTTCATTACCGCAAGAATCTTGCCTTTCAGTACGTCTCCAGTAGCTTTCTTTTCTGCTGCTTTTGCTACAGCTTTTTCTCTCTTGGTTTCCAGCTGTGTAATAGTAGTATCGCAATATGCAATTACATCTTCTACTTTTACCTTATCAGTCAGTTCAATCTGATCAGCGTTCTCTTCCATAAAAGCCTTTACTACCTTTAATACTTCCATTTTTGTTACTTTCTTCTCTGTCATAATTCATCTTCTCCTTTTCTTTTCTTTTTTCTTATAATTTGTATTCCTTATATTGTTTTTTAAATGTTTTACAGATTCAAAACTTTATTTAGAAGTGCTGGCGAGCTTTTGACTTTGTTGCTTAATTGTGTTTTAATGCTTAAAACTTATTATGACGGTTAAGTTGTGCAATTAAGAGAAGTTGTCACAGATAGAAGTTATTTTATTTAAATTATCGAAAGCCGAACTTGCTTACAAGAGTGAGGCTGATGGTCATACATACAAGTGATGGCGAGCGGAGCGCGCAAATTCGATAGAATTTAATAAAATTTTATGACAGTAAAATTTTAACATCACATAATTTATATCATAGAATATTTTATTAAAGGAAACATACCTGCGAACTAAAGATATTATCATAGGCGGAATTTTTAATTAAAAACATAATGCGATGAATTTCAGGATTTTCTCGATGTTTTCTTATACAATAAAAAAGCCCGTTTGGACTTTCTTAGATTTTAGCAAACTATACTAATTGAGATGTTTTCTTCTAAGAATACAAGAATTCCACTGTCTAAAATGGCATAAGGAGTTTCCATATTTGGAAGTTCAATTCCAACGATTTCACCATCTTGTGAGATATAGTAAACATCAATGATTAGAGTGGTATTCGCTTGACAATCAATATCTACTGAATAGAAATCTTCTGTTGTTTCATAGCTGTTGAAATCTCCAGTTTCTAGATTCATTATATCTATCATGATAAGGTTGGCATCAATAGAAGAAAAATCAAACAATATTTTATTGCCTTGCAAGGAAGGGAGATCGCTGTAGGGCTCAATTTCAATATCAATAGTAATTGTGCAATCGGAGTAAGGGTCTTGGCTAGTTACATTCAAATAAAGCTTGGTTTTGCCAGCAGAAATCTGTGACAAGTCGATTTTAAAGCTTCCCCCGATAAATTTCATTCCATCAGCTGAAGAGATTAAAGAAATGTCCACAATTGCTGAAGATGGCAGATATTCGGCATTTGAGGAATAAATTTTAATTTGTTTAGATATTGAAGTTATTGAAAGTGGCTCTAAAAATGTAAACTGATAAAGCTGATATTGAACATCGCTCGTTGCCGTTAGCTTAGTTGGAGGAGAGCCTGTCCAAGTCAAAATATCATCTAGGACAACAGGTTCTTTTTCTTTCAAAGAAACAACAATTTGCACATTTTCATTTGGCATTGTAAAGGAATAGTTATAATAATCGTCTTGAACCGCCCTGCAATATTCATCATTTGCCTTTACAAATTCGATTTCATTGGAAGTTGATAGCACTTCAACTCGCAAATTTATTATTTCATTGCTTTGGGCAGATGTTTTGCTTAGCGATATAATGTAATCATTTGAAGTAGAATAACTGATACCATATTCTGTTGGCAACGGATTTTCTGGTTCTTCTGGCTGCTGCGGAGAAGAGGGCGTTTCAATATCGATTTCTTCATCATTTTCGTATCCGGCATTTGGATCTGAAGAGGGAAGGCAAGCAAACAAAGTAAAACCTAAAGTAAAAATAAAAGCAAAGCAACTGATAAATAAAACGAGTTTTTTCATAATACTTTTCTCCGAACAGTAGTGTAATAAAATATAAAAAATTTGTCAAAAAATTCGACAAATTTTTCTAAAAAGTTTGGAAATTTTGCAAAAAAAACAAAGAAAAATCGCTAAAAAATCAAAAATTTTAGCGATTTTTTAACAATTTTGTATAATCAAGTCCCATAGCATCTTTCATGGCAGTTAATGTTTTTTCTGCTTCGAAAGAAGCCTTTTTTGAATTTTCGAATAGCATTTGATAGATAGAATCAAGATCTTTTTCAAGCATTGCGCGTCTTTCTCTTATAGGCGTAAGCAGCTTGTCTAAGACGCTATTTAAAAATAGTTTTACTTTTACATCTCCTAAGCCGCCTTTTCTATAGTGGGCTTTTAACTCGTCAAGATTCTTATAGTCAGGAAGGAATTCTTTAAAATCCTCATCGGTACAAAAAGCGTCGAGATATGCAAATACAATGTTTCCTTCAATTTTGCCAGGATCTGTGATCTTGATATGGTCAGGATCGGTGTAAGCCGACATAATTTTTTGCTTAACAACTTGAGCGCTGTCACAAAGATTTATCGCGTTTCCAGCCGATTTTGACATCTTGATCTTTCCATCTAAGCCAGGCAATCTTTCGCAAATTTTCATTGATGGCAAAACGGCTTTTGGCGTTGCAAATACAGGAGTTTTAGGCTGATAAACATTGTTAAAAGTATTGATAATTTCGCGTGTCTGCTCTAACATAGGCAACTGATCTTCTCCAACAGGCACGAGAGTTGTTTGAAATGCCAATATGTCCGCTGCTTGAGAGATTGGATAGGTCATAAAACCGACAGGGATTGAATGATTAAATCCTCGCACCTTTAACTCTTCCTTTATTGTTGGATTTCGCTGCAACCTTGCAAGAGTGACAAGATTTAAAAAATATGAGGTCATTTCAAATAGCTGAGGAACTTGTGATTGAATGAAAATGTTGACCTTATTTGGATCAATTCCTGCAGACAAATAGTCAATTGTAACTTGAATTATATTGTTTTTCACCTTGTCAACGCGATCTGCATTATCAGTAAGTGCTTGAGTATCGGCAATCATGATATAAAATTTATCATAATCGCATTCATTTTGAAACCTTAGACGGTTTGCAATAGAGCCAACATAGTGCCCAAGATGTAAATTTCCAGTTGGCCTGTCGCCTGTTAAAATTATATCTTTCATAAGAAACCCCTTAAAAGTCATGTTTTTTTGATTATATCTTTTCCGAAAAATATTGTCAAGCAAAGAAAATACAAAATTTATCAGCTAATTTTTACATTTTTATTTAATATTTTACAAAATGTACAAACTACTTTTTGAAAGAGCAAAAAATATGGGCGAATTTTGTAAAAAAGCAGAAAAAATTTGATTTTATTTAAATAATGTATTATATTATTTATAAGTATACAGCCCGCAGATTTTAGCCGTGACATTTCTATTTTCAAAGGAGTTCATATGAAAAGTTTCGTAAAGGGATTTTTAAGTTTAACATTTATGCTCTTGATAGCTGGCATTTTTACCATGGTGCCATCTTTTGTGAATAAATTAAGCAAAGAGACAAGTCAAACAGAGCTGACAACAGCAACGGATGATGAAGCGTCAGCAAATAGTGATGTTTCTGCCTTGTCAACAGACAGTCTAGACGACAAAATTTATAATGGTTTAGATGTTTATGTGATAGAGAGCGCGGCTGACCTTGCTTCTGTCGCTGCAAAGGTAAACAACGGCGAGACAGGGTATGCATCTGCAAACTATTATTTAAAAAACAACATTGATCTTGGTGCAAGCAGCTGGACCCCTATTGGTACCGCGTCTCATCCTTTTAGCGGGAATTTCTTTGGCGGAGATCATACAATAAGCAATGTACATATCAATAACTTGACTGTAGACCAAAGTGCGTCCAGCGGAATAGGACTTTTTGGAACAGTTTCGGGAGGAACAATCTCTGACCTTGCTATAGAGGGAGATTTCTCTTATATGATTGATGAAAAATATAAAAATGTAGGAACTCTAGTTGGAAATATCATAAATGGCGAACTTATAAATGTCTATGATTTGTCAGATTCATCATATCCTAGTGTAGGCACTGCTACAAGCTCTAAATATTTCAGAGGATATAACAGCGACTTCAAATATGATGATACGATTGGAACCACGACTGGATATTTAACAATTAACACTAGAACATCAACATGGAATCCATCTGGAAGAGTGGCTATTTACAGACTTAGCACTGGCAGTTTTTATCTTGCTGACCCAAAATCACAAACTCTGTGGCGAGAAAGCCAAAAGGCACGAGTTGTGCTTAGTGCGACAAATACCGAGGGAATATCATCAATAAAAAATCCTCTCTATACGACACATATTCCAAGGCTAAGAAATAGTATAGTGGGCATTGCTAATGTTACGACAGCAAATAAATATGTATATCCATTACTGGCCGGAAGCCGACCTTCAATTCCAGCAGTTACTAAACTTTCGATTACTAATGGAAATGTTGCTGTAATTTCTTTTAATGAAGATACAGAACCTGTTTATTTGACCTACGGTTATGGCACTAGAAGTGGCATATATGATCTTCCTTACGATACGGCTTTTGAAAATTTAAATGCACAATATATAAATCGAGTTGGATATACACTCAATACCATCAACAAAATGACTTTAAGCTCTATGGGTATGGTTTATAACAAAGCCTATCCAGTTTATTCAACTAGCGCAGGCAGCAACACCAACACCTTTACTTGGACGGCAAAGACAGGTAAGGAGGGCAATCAATTTACAATACAATTCGAAAAAGGCGCAGACGATAATCGTGAAGATGACGACTGGGTCATTAGTTTTACGCAAGGCCCTCAAATTACGGCAAATGCAACATTAAATAAAGATCAATCATCAAATTATATATATGCGTATAATTCTCACACATCGGGCACAAGCGTTACAATAAAATTTCAGTTGTCCGCAAATTATACTGTATCAGATGTCGCCAAGGAAACGGTTGCTTCTGGCACACATTCAGATTATTATTATTACAGTACAAACAACCAAGGCCAAAATGTGACTGACGATTCTTATTTGGAAGCAAATATTAGTCATACGAGAGATACTGACAACGAATATTCTGCAAAGACCTATACTGTAACTATAAAGAATATCGTTGGCAAAGGTGGTATATACAAAATATATATTGAAAGAGCAAACATTGAAACGCCTGTTACCTTTACCGTGCCTGATTATGGCAATGACAGTGTAAAGAGCTACAGCCTTACATATCAGACAAGTCTTGACGGAACAAGCTGGGGAGCTGCAACAACTGTTAAGGGCTTATCTGCTGGCAGCTCACAAACAATATATCTCAATTTAAAAGCAGATATACATCAAAAAATGCCTTTATATTTTAACATAACAATATCAAGTACAGATGGAGTTATTCTTAATATAAATCCTTCAGACAATTTAAAAATACTCAATTCATCAGAAGCAAATCAAACAAAAACACAAACTTTGCAATTAAGTGTATCGGGATACCCATCATCTGATGCAACAAGGCCTAAGTTAAACATCACAATAGGCGATTTAATGGCCCGGGTCACCGCTCTAGTTTACGATGAAGATAAAAACACAATATCTGAATCTGATTTAGGCGGGGCAAATATTTATATCAATGGTGATAAGGTTGGTATTAACAATCCATCTTTTGTAGGCGTGACGGCTGCGGGAGGCTCACTAAGCGTAGAATTAAAAAATTATACAAATAGTATTTATAACAGCCTTTCTTATGAACTTACTCCAAATGATGGGCTAAAAACACCTTACGACGGACAAGGAAATGGAGAATATACAATTAAAATTACTCTTTACAAAAAGACATATCCATTTAATAATACAGAAATTGGATTTGCGCTCCATGAAAATGCTGACAATCCAGGGGCTGTAACAGACCGTTATACCTATTCAGGAAATCCTTCCTTTGTCAACAATCTATTTAAATTTTCAATCAAAAATGGCGAAGATGTGATTTTCAGCACCTCTGATGGTCAAACAGGATCAAACAAATCATTTAAAATTGAAGATACTTTAACAGTGACAGTTGAATTGACAGAACTTGGAAAACAATTAGTTTATATTCCAGAAGAAAACTTTGCAACATTCTTTAATATGGGAAATGACGGAATCAGCGAAATCAAAAATCTTTCATATGCTGACGGCAAATGGACATTTGATATTGTAGTTGGCAAAAGTCACCCTCAAGTAAATGTCAATTTCGCGTTTAAAAATATCAGACTTACATTTGACGGAGTGGTTAACGAGGCTCATAAAATAGTTGCAGATGCAGGGTTTTCTGTGAATGGAAACCCAGAATTAACAGGGAAATATAATGTTAGTAGCACAAATGTAATCTCGTTGATATATTCCGACGATATTTCTTCTATAAATTTAAACACTCAATATTATCTTTTGGGATGGTACTTGCAAAATGGAGAGGTAAAAGTAGACTTAGCCTCACAATTTGGTCAGTACACATCTTATGACTGTTTTGCTCGATATACGACCGACAATGAGGCCACTTTTGAATTTACTATAAGTGCAAAAGTAGGCAACAGACAGATACAGGTTACATATAGTGCCGGTTCTGCCGGTGCGAATGGCGAACTGGTTATGGCTAATGGCTCGGCGCTTGAAAACATCGTTGACGGCAATAAAATATCTTATAACACAGAATATACTGTCTTTACTGAAAGTCAAACTTTCCATAACTTTGGACATGTTCTTCAGACATGGAGTTTTGGCGCGCAGAAAGGCGCAATAGTAAACGGAACGATCACTTTAACTGGAACGAACTGGTCAAGTTATTTTGGAGCTGATGGGACTTCTCAAGAGTGGACAGGTTTTTATAAGGATAATGACGAGTCCTTAGCAAACAATTCAACAGCATCACTCCTACTCACTGCTGTTTGGAGTCCAATCAGCTATAACATAAGCTTTGACGGTGCAAATAGAACAGTTCAAGTTGGCGACACAATTACTTTCACGCCTAGCACAAATCCAGGGAAAAGTGGAAGCTTTACAATAACTAGAAATGGCGAGCAAGTTGGCGATGTCATTCTAAGTGCAAACAGAAATGGCTATACAGCTGAAAACTTCAACATTATTCAAAGTTTATCTGGCGCAAATACCAAGCCAGGATTCCAAAATCAAATATCAATCACTCTTAGCGTTGACAATATGAAAGATATTTTGGCTGACAGCTACTATTATGCTGTCAATGACGATAATAGCCTAATTACTGTCACCACAAATACAGAGCCAGTCAGATACAAGCTTTATATAGAAGATTCATCATATTATGACACTGTATTTGACATGGACAGCTTGCTTCAAGTTGATCAGTCCTTAGGGCGAGAGCTTGGAGGATATGAAGACAACAATTCAAGCGGCAGCTTTGACGAGGGAGATAGAGCATTTATCTATATTGTATATGCAAACCCTGCAGACGAGCTTAGAATAGCACTTGAAAAGGGCTATCTTACAATTTCAAGATATGGATACAAGCCTACTGGTGAATTTGAAAACTTTAATAAATCTTCAAATTATGCTTTGACTGTTGACTCCACACTTACTCCAATCTTTACTGTAGATGATAGCGTGACAACCGCATCAGCAAGCATCGCTTTTGATAGCGATCTTGGAAGCGTAAGAACATTCTATCTTCTGAATGCTAAAAATATCGCAAACGGCCTACTTACATATAGCGAGGACAGCACAAGCTACAGCGGCGAAGGATTGTCCACAACGACAATACTGCCAAATGGCGAAAGAGTAACAGCTTTTGGCTTCAATCTTTACAAAAACGGTTCATCATCAGCAATCACACTCTCAAGTAAAAATTTGCTTGACCTAATAGACTTTGTTGCAAACAATCTGCTTGCCGGCTCTTACAAAGTTACTTTCTTTGTTACAGTACAAGATGTAATGGATAATTCTAACACAAAGACCTTCACATCTTCTTATTTGACAGAAGAGGCGTCTGACTTTGCTATAAACAGAAACACGGTTGTATTAAACTCTGACAATAATATCGTGTCAGTATTTACAAATTCAAGCGAGTTTGTCGCAGCTATGACAAAAAATGGCTACTCAAGCGACAACACATTTGGAACATTCAGACTTTATTACTCATGGAATGGAGCAATAAATAGCGACAAAGCTCAAGAGATCGCATTATCAAGTTTTGTGAATTTAAGTTCGACCCAAATTTCTGGAGACTACAATGTTGGCACAGGCAAGTCTATATCTATTGGAGTATCACTCAACAATCTTACAAATATCAACAACATCAGCATAGATGGTATCACAAATTGGAACGAGATGTTTAGAAATGTTTCTGCCTCTGGATCGAGTTACCTATTAAATTTGGACAGCGTAGCGACAATTGTCAAAGCTATATTTACCATTGATTTTGGCAATGCTTCAAGTTATTATTTTGGCAGCGACGGACAGACTATTGTCAAAGAAAATGATGCAGAATCTATTTCGTTCATAATTGGCACAAAAACTTTCAATTATACTTATGACAAGATCACATATATCGGAAGCCAAAACAACGGTACGTTCACCGGAACTGATATGGCTGTCTTTAATGTATCTGGAATTTCAATAGGTGGCTTTGAAGACAACTGGCAAGACTCTTTTGAATATAGACTAAGCGGCAATTTTGAGCTTATTGACATGGCAGCTGCTATAAGAAAAGCTTTTGAGGTTCGATATTTGACAGCTACAAACGGCAAGCTAGCAAGCAGCCTTGCAAATACTGCAAATGGCGTTAGTGCAACCATATCGATATCAAATATCACATATGACAGGCAAATAATTGGTAGCGGCGCAATCTCTGGCGAACAGATCTATGGAACAGTGTCAGAGCTTGACGGCAACTATACATATGGAGAATCTTTAACATTTAAAGTAGATAATACAATAGTATTTAGCTTTACAAACAATGGCTCTGGTCAAATATTATTTTATGCGAATCCATCAAATCTTCAAGCATTAAGCTTTGATTTGACAGTTGCCTTGTCAGGGCAAAATGCAGGTAGTTTTAAAATGTTAAGCGCATGGACTACAAGCACGGCGGTAGGAGACTTTGATAGCGCACTTGGCAGCGAATATCAAAACAACAGCTTTAAAACAAATTATCAATTTACAAATCATGGAACAACACTTCAAAATGTATTTGCAGTTCTATCTGATGTACGAAAAGTGACTATGAATTACAATGGCGGAAAAAATGCTGACGGCGCAGGCAGTGAGATTATCTACATCTCAGCAGGTCAAAGATATGAAATTGCAAACCCTAGCCATGAATACAGCGGACTATCTTTCAGCGGCTATCAAAGAATGTCAGGTCAGGCTTCAGACCCAACGCTAAACCAAATCACAGCTGGAGAGATAAGCGATGGTTACTATCTTTCAGCTAGCACTGGTGGTGTGGGCGCGACATTTGCAGCTATTTGGAAGGTTACAGATATTGTTGTAAGCGAAGTAGAAAACAAAACAATTGCCTTCTATGCTTCACTAGAACAAACGCCGCTTCCACTAACTGATTTCATTACAGAAAACCTTTATCTTGAAGGAGGAACTTTCTCCTATGTTCTGTCAAACGATGACAACACATTCGCATATCAAAATGGTCAATTTATAATAACAGATGCAAATGATACAACTCCTTCAACGCTTAGCGGAACCTATACTCTTACAATAACACTTAGCTATAGCGACGCAATTTCTGGCGCAAGTGGGTTTTCAAAAGATCTTATTGAATATGTGCTACAAATAGACAAAAATGTCATGGCTTTTGATGACAGCGCATATCAGCTCACTTATAACAACAATGTTCAGCAAGATTTCAGCGTTGGTCTCACAAAGAATGGCACTGCTATAGATCCGAAACCAACTTTGAATACTCTTTTAAACGCCTCTGCAGGAACTTATGGTATCAGCGTGGCAATTTCTGGCAAGGGCAGCACTATCAAAGCAGCAGGCGACTATACTGTAACAGCCTCTATTGCAAGCGGCATGGAAAATTATTTTGAGCTTGGAAGCAAGAGCTCATTTACAGTCAATGTTGCAAAATATACTTTGAATTTAGCAGAAGACTATATTGACCAAATCGGTTTTTCTAAAGAGCTTGGCGCAGCTGATCCTACTCCTCTGCAAACAGAAATCACAATTTCTGCCAACAACAATGAAAAAGTTTTAATTAACTTTACTAGAGAGAGCGGAGAGAGCGCAGACAAATATGACCTATTAACTCCAAGCATAGTTGACAGTGATGACAAAAACAACTATGAGCTTGTTGGAAGCACAACTCTTGCAGATAAATTTGAAATCAAAGTGCCAGAGGTTAGCCTTCAACTTCAAATGACCTCAGGTCTTACCTATATTTACAATGGTCAAGTTTTATCAAATCTCAATGTAAGCTTTAACGAGGACGATAATAGTTATATCATAACAGGACTAGCAGGAGCAGATAAAACAGTCTCTGCAACATTTAAGCTTTACTATACAAACAGCCAAGGACAGCAAGTTTCTATTCCAAAAGAAGAAGGGCTTGTGTATGCTGGCTATATCAATTTTGCAATAAGTGCAAGCAGCAAAAATGCTGGAACATATCCACTTTCAGTAAGTTTGACACAAGCGGCAACTTCTGCAGGCTGGAGTAGAGTGGAGCTTGTAAGCGGTTCTTACAATAACTTGGTTATTGATCAAAGACCAATTGTAGTTACTAGTTTTACAAATGTATTTAACCAAATGACAACTCTTGCATTTACAAATGTTGCCGCTTTAGATAATTTCACATTTGAAAGCGGCGAAGACAAGGGAATTGTCAGCGGCGATGTGGTAAGTATTACAGTGACGATAGCAAACGCACAAGCAGGAACACAAACTATAGACAAAATGGATCTTGACAGTGCAAGCGAGGCAAACTATCAGCTTACATGGAGCGGCATAACAGCAGATATCACTCCTTCAAGTGAAAGTGTAACAATGTCAATAAAGAGTGCAACCTTAAACTATGGACAGATTTTAGATGACACCAATTTGTCGGCAATAAGATCTTTAATAGAATTTACCTTTAGCGGTCAAAATGTTGGCACAATCGCAGAAAATTTCTTAAGCGTAACAGATTTTAATATTACAAGTGCAAGCTATTCAACTGGCGGATACTTAAAAGCCAATAATGAAGGAGAAACTTGGGATGTAGTCTTTACAGTAACCAGTCCAAACTTCACCTTTGGCGGCGAAAGTGAAAACGGAATTTACGAGACAACATTTACAATCAAGTTGACAGTAAATAGGGTTGGGTTGACAATAAACAACGCGCCAAATACTCAAATTATCAAGCCATATGACGGTAATGCAACCGTTCTTTCAAAGTTTGTAAATCAAGAGGCAAATCAGCAGGGCGGCTATTACACAGCAAACGGAATTTTAACTGGCGACAAGATTATTATTGCTAGTGCAAATTATGATAATGCAAGTGTTGGCAGCCACAAATTAACTTTAAATTATGGCAATGACGACAGTGCTAACTACACAATAACAAACAATGTTCAAGGCGAGATAGGCAGCGTTACTTTAACATTCGTAAAAAAAGTTGACACTTGTGACTTTGTCGAGGATGGCGACCAAATCATTCAAAACACAGGCAGCTTCACTGAAGTTTATTCAGGTGGCGACGACTCTTCTAAAGGTATTGACAGCCTCATTGAAGATATTATAAATGAAGAAAATTTTGCTACAAGAGTAGGCTATAAACAAACAGGCTGGCAGTGGACTTATCAGGAAAGCGACCTTAAAAGCGACATTACTTTAAGTACCACTCTAACTCAAGAGCAAAAAGAGGCCTTCTTGAAGGCAGCAGTAGGTGCCGGTGCAAGCGGACTTACATTGAAGGTCGTTTGGGAAATTGAAAAATATACCATTACTTTTAAAGTACCTTCTCATTTGACTTTGGCACAAGAAGAATATGATTTTACTACTGCTACACTTTCAAATATTTCATACTGGACAACAATTGAAAACATTAGCGTAACCGCAGATAAAGGGTATATTGTAACTGGTATTTCAAAAGACGCAAATGTAACTCTTTCTACAAGTGGAATTAACACTAAAAACGCAAGCTTCACTCTCACTCACATAACTGGCGACAGTGAAATCACACTGACAGAGAGTGAAATGCAGTTTAAAATCACAATCAATTTAAATGAACCTACCGGCTTTAATGCGGTAATTGACTATGAAAATGACAGCTCTTGGGTTGAAGGCAACTGGACGATAAATGGCAATACTTTAACAAGAGTAATGTCATATAGCGAGCTTCGAGCTAAAGACCTTCCTCGGCTTATCATGAGCAAGTCTAATACATACAACTTTGGCAAGTGGTATCTTGGCGAAGTTAGTGATGGTAACCTAAGCAGCGGCTCTAGCATTTGGGAGAGAATTGACGGAGATGGTTTGACTCAGAGCGATACTACAACCGGTTATACATTTACTGCCACCTGGACAGAAAGCCCATTGACACTTACTATCAACATTGCAAATGGCAGCGTGGCTGTATATGTAAATGATGAAGAAGAGGCAATATTGCCAGACGGTGACACAAATAAATATAATGTGCACTATAACGATAAAATCAGAATCGATGTTAAAAGCAGCGACTGGTATAAGTTCGTGGGAGCAAGCATTGTAGGCACACAAACAGAGCAAGTTAACGGTTCACAACAGACAACTGGCAGCTTTACTATTGATGTGCTTAGCGAGTCTAAGACGATAACAATTAGTACCGAAGAGATCGTAGTGACATTTAATCCTTCTTCACTTGAAGAGACACTCGGTGGAACTCAAGTGACAGATACTCTATTAAAAACCTCTTTCACTTACAGTGAAATGCAAAATGGAAGCGCGCCTCTCACTTTTAAGAGTGGAATTGGAGTATATAGCGCAACTGCTGGTACATATCATCAAACTGACTGGCAATATAACAGTGCAGCGGTAGAACTTTCCACCACTTTAGTTAGCTTTATCACTGCAAATGGCGGAATTCCAACTCAAGATAAAGAATATGCAATCTCTGCAACTTGGGAGGGAAAAAAATATACCGTGACCTTCTTGAAAGGAGAACCTTTGCCAAATGCCGATGGCTTTACCCCTACTCCAACATTTACAAGCCTAGGAGACAGTGGAGATAGTGCCACAAGAGAATGGATATATGGCAGTATTATCTCAAACATGCCAGAGCTTGAAGCATCTGGGCAGGGATACTACTGGGCGCTTGAGGCAAATCCAGCAGTGACCTTTGCAAATGGAAACAGGTTCACCCTTGCCAAGCCTGACTCAGAAAGCCCTTATGAGCTTACACTTGAAGCTCAGTGGGCACATGATCATTATACAATCACAATAAACTTTGCAGGATCGACAGATAAAATAGGTTCACTTACTGTTGATGGCACTCAAATTACCATAAGTGACAATGTGGCAACTGTAACAAATGTTGTCTATGGCGACAGCAAGGATCTTATATTAAGCCTTATGACTGGATATATGGTCGACAGCAAGAATACTATGATCACGTATGACGGCCACATCGAAGGCTCTGACCCGGCAACCCTTTCATTCATCGGAGACGATGTGACAGTGACGGGTGTTCATGGAAATATCGAGCTTACCATCACAGTCAAAGCAAAATCATATACAATTTCAATTAGAAATTACACGCACGTGACCGCTTCAATCAACGAGTTTACCGTTTCCTATGATGAGGACATTTCAACTATATTTGACGGTGTCACCTTTACAAGAGGAGGCTATACAATATCTGCTCTCTATGACGGCAATACACTCTTTGCTTCATGTATTGATGGCGACTGGCAGTTTGAAGATGAATATGTGGTTATAACGGACAACAACAGCGATG
>USKO01000004.1 GCA_900555365.1 uncultured Bacillota bacterium | reverse complement strand
TTTCTAGTGTTTAATTTAGCCAATGATATTAATTTTAAAAATATAATTTCAAAATAAAAAATCCCCTAATATAATAAGGAATTTTTTAATATAAATATATTGAAACTACAAGTATAACTAAAATTACTGTTTCTAGAATATCTATTGCAATCTGTTTTCCGCGGCTTGATGGAAGGAATTCTTTGAGCAGCGCAGTTGCCAGCATTATTACACTTGCACATATGATTACAATTGCACTGGCAAGATGATTTGAAGTAAACAGCCCGCTTATTGCAAATCCTATGAAAAGGCCTATAGCAATATACATAAAAAGTTTTAAAAGCGCTTTATCGATTTTTTCTTCTCGTCTTATCGCCCAAACAAGAAGACCAACAGCCAAACCTAAAAGCAACCCTCCTACTCCAGCTAAATAATTGAAAGTTGAAAGTGATAAAGTAGACACAGCAAATGCAACAATAATTAAAATTTCAAGAATACCACTATAAACAACTTTAGTTTTATCGCTGTCAATCTTACTTGAAAGTTCCAGCATTTTTACAATAGCAAGTATTATTCCAATAGTTATAAAAAGAGACAAAGCATTAATGGTCGCTGTTAAATTTATTGTCACCAGCGCAAATACCGCCAAAAACGCCATTGTAAGGGCTTTTATAACAATTCCCCTCCAGTCTTCCCTGTCTTTAAAAAGAGCGCGCAAAACGCCCATTAAAAGGCTCACAACGCCAAGTGCTATGAATGGAATTAATATCATGGTTATATTTTAACCTAAAAATACAATAAAACAAAACAATTTAAATATTTTTTTGAATTTTACCAAAAATAAATTTATGAATTACAAAATAACCATTCAAAATAAAATAAAAGATATCATGCTCTATATAAGCGCTTTTGTGCCAATGTATTTTTTGATCCTTCTTAAACTTGTCATTGAGAGAATATGTGGCAATCTAGATTTTAATGCACTCTTTGTTGTATACCTCGTTTCTCTTCTCGTTTTTATAATAATTGGCATAACTGGACTAATCATAAATACCTTGGGCTCTAAGGAAATATCTAAATACATCATAATTTTATCAAAGAAAAATATTACTGACAGGCATTTTCTTGGTTACTTTTCTCTTTTTGTACTCTTTGCCCTGCAACTTAACTTGTCACTTGTAAGCAGCTATGTCTTATTTTTAATGATTTTATTTTTTATCGGCCTTGTTTATGTAAAAAATGCACTCTTTTATATAAATCCCCTCCTTAACATTCTAGGCTACAACTTTTATGACATAGTATACTGCGAAGAAGATTGTCAAAACAAAATTGAAGCCAAATTCTTTTATAAAGGAGAGCTTAAAGAGAACAATCGATATAAAGTCATCTTTAAAAATAGACATTTTTCATTTATAGACAAAAATTGAAATTTAGGCAAAAGATAAGATTTTGTTGGCTTAAAAAACAAAGTAAGTTTATTTACTTGAAAAGATTGTAAACTTACTTTTTTAATTAAGCTCAAAGCATGTGCCATTTGGTAATTTCATTTAAATATTGACAAAGTGAAAAATTGATGTTATACTTTAGATATACTGCACGAAAGGAAAAAACCATGACAAAAATGGACGAAGAAGAAAAGGCTCTACGAAAAGCCCTTAAAAAACACGGACAAGATAATGCCGACTATATTTATACTTCCACGGTAACAGACAGCGAAGAGAGAAAAATATTACTTGCAAAACTATTAAGTGATCTTGTACTAACAAGGCACAACAATTCAACTAAAGTACACACAATTGAAAATCGAATTGATGGTTCAGATTTTTATCTAGGGTTTGTGTCCGACATTCATTCTAAACTTTATCTACTTGAAAATTATTTGCATATGCTTAATTCTATAGGTGGCAAATGCGTTGTCACGGGCGATGTAAGCAATGGATCAAATCATTTCAATGGACACGACAACTCATTAAATGAGTCTTTTAATCTTGACCAAGATATATTGACAGTAGCAGATGTTCTTAAAAGATATCCGGACATGTTCATAGGTTATGTAGAGGGTAACCATGACCAGTGGATATCTGAGGGAACATCTCTTTTTATTGGTAAACTTGCTTGTAAAATCGCCGGCGTGGACAATATCTATGCAAAAAATATACAGCTGATAACTCAAATACTGAAAGTAAACGGAAAAAATATACCTTTTAACTTTTTGATTGTACATGGCGAAGGAATGAATGGAAACATTGTAAATTCGCTTAAAAAAGCTCTTTCGACCGCTTGTAGTAACAATGTTGACGCCATGATATTTGGTCATACTCATAAAACTGGCAGCTCAAGTGCAACCATTCTCAAAAAACAGCCAAATGGCTCATGGCAAGAGCGAGATGTTATGGCATATAATCCTGGCTCGATTTTAGAACAAAGCGATTATGCAGATAAAGCAGGTCACCCTCCACTAACGCCGTTTGAAGGAACAGTACTCCACTGCCGAGTTATAAAGGAAAATGGAAAATACAAAAAATGTATTGATGTTAAAAATATAATGAATGTTACAACTGAAAAGAATAATAAAACATTCGATAGCCTGCAAAGCGCACTAAACCACCTGGAGAACAAAAAATTTAAGTCAAAGCAAGAATTGCAAGAAGCATATCTAAAACTTTTAAATCAATACAGCCCAGAGCAAGTTCAAACGGAAATTACGCAAAAGGGACAGTATTTTATCAGCATAAGCGGAATAAGCGATATGTTCTCACCAGAGGTTACTGAAGATATTCAAAAAAAGATCAGAAAAGATCTTTCATACATCGTCTCAGTTGCAAAAGATATACCAAATCTCTCAATAGTTTTAAATGGTGATCTGGTTTACGACTATAATAAAGGATATATTGAAAAGAAAGATTATTGTGCTGACATCATGGCAGCTATGCAAGATCTATGTGAAATTCTCGAACCTGTTAAAGACAAAATTTGTGCAATCAACAGCGGACAAATGGAAACCAGTATAATGAAAGTTGAACGCGACAAGGGAAATGGCCGTCTTGGCAGCGGAAAGAGAAAGCTTCAAGAACTTGCAAACTATGCCTCTCAAACGCTGCAGCTTGACGAAAAACTTGCATATAAACAATATGACAAGCAAGATATGCGAAGAAAGCAACTTGCAATCCAGTCAGAAGCTGTCAATGCCGCCAACCAAAAAGTGCTTGACAAGGCATTCGCAAATTTTAAGAAGATGATAATGAAAAACCCTGACCTGTATCTCTCCATTTTTAAGGACAATGCAGTGCCTAATACTCAGGCTGAATTTGACAAAAAAGTTAAGGAATACTTGGTTGAAAAACTGCGTGCTGAACATAAAGTGCTTGATATTTCAGATCCAGAAGATAAAAAGATCATTGATAGACGCTTCCCTCTATCTGAAATTGATCTTCGTATGCCAAATGAGAACCTTATAGGCAATATCATCTGTAAAATGCTTAACATTTCAACCAAAACGGTTAAAATAAATTCGGTGATAGACTCCCCTTCCACCTTCCAAGTTAGCGACAGCGATGGAAATACTAAAACTGTGTTATGCTGCTACTCGAATTCTCTAGCAGGTTTCATGCGTGACCTGCCAGCCAAGTTAAACAGCAATGGCGAACCTCCAGATGTCGTGCTCGTCAATAACCGCGTGACTAAGTCAGCCACATACTTCCAAGAATTCACCACTCCTCAGCGAATAAGCTATCAAGATGCAAACGGCAAGCATTATGTCAAAGATGTGCAGATAATCAATAGCGGCAGCTTTGCTTATTCTAGATATTTTGCACTTGGAAGAGTGCCTTCAAATATGCTTTATAGACTTGTGGATGTCAAACCAATATTTAGCACATTGCAGCCTAAAGCAAGTATATGCTATCCTACCTCGCAGACTCGACCTGTAATTGAAAAACTCAACTATGAAAGCATCAAAAACCAAAGCGAACATACTACTACTGCGATTAGAGATAAAATCCGACAAAGCGCTCGCATAAGCCTAAATAAATTTGACATGCAAAGCGCTAGAAAAGAAAATGATGATATTATAAAAAGTTTTTAATGATGGAGAAAAATTATGAAATATGGAATTGACCAAAATGGATATGTGATCAAATGTGCAAACTGTAAAAAGATAGTAGCAAGTGACGGCGAACTTAAACAAAGCTATTGTGATGAGTGCGGCGCTCCTCTTTCAATAAACGCTATTGCACGCTATGAGATAAACCTCGAGGACGCACAGAAAGATCTTATAGACCATATGCAAGAAATTGCAAAAAAGAACAACACCGATTCCTTCTCAAAAATATTAAAAATCTTAAAAGAAGATTGATAAAAAATCACCAAGTTTGGTGGTTTTTTGATTTTAATCTTTTGCGTCTTCTTCTAAGATTTCAACTTTTGCGTCTGAGTAAATTATGTTATCTTTCTTGTTGCTATCAGCTGCCTCTAGAGTGTCTATAGCTTCTACTTTTGCCTTTTCTCTATGAGGGAAAGCGTTGCCAAAGGTTTTAATAATTTTATTTATCAACTTATCATTGAAGACGATAAACTTGTCCCAAAAAAATTCGGTTGCAAAGTTTAACACCATCATGAGCACTGTGACAAGAGTACCATTCCAGCCTATCGCTTCAAGTGCATCGCCACCAAAGGTTGAAACTGGTATGAACATCGCGTAATAGATTATAACAAGCGTCATAGCAATCGGGACATTGGATGCCGCCTTAAAGGTGAACTTTCGATTGAAGGTAAAATTCCAGATCACAGACAAAATTATGCTTATAAGGTAAGCTGGCCACCAAGCCAGAGCATCGGTCCAATTATATAAAAGTTCAAAGCTGACAAGCTGAATAACCCCTGCAGACAACGAAAAAGCCAAAAACTTCAAAAATTGCAAAAATTGCTGTTTTTTGGATAGTACTATATTTTCATTGCCTTTGTTAGCTTGGTCATCTTTACTACTATTTTCTTCGCTACTATTTTCTTCTTTTAGCTGTACAGCTTTATTTTCGTCTTCTTCTAAATTCAAATCTTGGCTTTTAGATATTTCATTTTTTGCTAATTCTTGCCCGCTCCTCTCCTCTTCTTGAGCTGTGGCTGATATCTTTTCAACACTTTGGTCTTGCTCGCTTAAAGGCTCAATTTTTTCAAAATTTGCCTGTTGTCTCTCTTTTTTCATGTCTTCCTCGCTTATTTACCTATGTATTATATCACATATGCTCTTATTTGTAAATAAATAGCGCTTATTTCCTCTTAAAGACTTTTCTTTGAATTCTATCCTTATAAAAAAACAGGCCGCTCTGGCGCAATTTTTAAGCAAAATGCTTGCTATTTCTCTTCTATATATATATAATATATATATAATATATAATATATATAATATAGGTTTTAGGAGCTATTATGGAAGAGATTAAACAAGACGATATTGAGATTGGTAAAAGTGTGAAATATGATGAAACAGATATACAAGTGCTTGAAGGGCTTGAGCCTGTCCGTAAAAGACCTGGAATGTACATTGGTTCTACTGATGAGCATGGTCTTCATCATCTAGTAACTGAAGTTGTTGACAACTCCATTGATGAAGCTTTAGCTGGATACTGTACCAAAATAGAAGTCATTATAAATTTTGATGGCTCTTGCTCTGTCATCGACAATGGTCGTGGTATTCCTACTGGCATAATTCCAAAAGAGGGAAAGAGCGCTGTTGAAGTCGTTTTGACAAAGCTTCACGCTGGTGGAAAATTTGGTGGAGAAGGCTATAAAATTTCTGGCGGTTTGCATGGCGTAGGTGTATCTTGTGTAAATGCACTCTCGAAGTATATGCGCGCTGATGTCTATCAAAATAACCAACACTACAAAATTGAATTTTCTCGTGGCGTAGCCATCACTCCTCTTGAAATTGTTGGAGCAACTGATAGGCGGGGTACAACTATTACCTTCCTGCCTGACGATGAGATATTTGAAACTTGCAACTTTAATTTTGACACCATGAAAAACAGATTTCGTGAAATTGCCTTCTTAAATAAAGGGCTTGTTATCTCTCTTGAAGACAAACGCGAAGGACAAGAGCGAAAAGAAGTCTTTGAATTTAAAGGCGGAATTGTCGAATTTGTAGACTATCTTAATAAAAATCGTGAAACTTTACTTTCTGCTCCTGTATATTTCAATAAATTTAATCGTTCAAATAGCGGCGATGTCGAAAATGAAGTAGAAGTTTGCTTTCAATTTAATGAGGGCTACAGCGAAATTATTAACGCATATGCCAACAACATTAACACAGAAGAAGGCGGAACTCATCTTGACGGCTTCAAGTCAGGTCTTACCAAAGTCATTAACGACTACGCGATCAAAAACAAAATTATCAAGGATAATGAAAAACTCTCTGGTGAAGACTGCCGAGAAGGTATTACTGCAGTTATCTCTGTCAAACTTAAAAATCCTCAATTTGAAGGACAAACTAAGACCAAACTTGGCAATAGCGAAATGAGAAATATCGTGTATAAGGCTATGGTCGACGAGTTTGGCGACTATTTGGAGCAGCATCCAAATGAAGCTCGTAATCTTATTATGAAAAGTATTACCGCTCAGCGTGCTAGAGACGCCGCTAGAAATGCGCGTGAACTTACTAGGCGTAAAAGCGTGCTTGAAAACACCACCCTGCCTGGCAAACTAGCTGACTGTAGCGAAAAAGATCGTAGATTCTGCGAAATCTACATCGTAGAGGGCGATTCCGCCGGCGGTACGGCTAAAACTGGCAGAGACAGGCGCTTTCAAGCCATCTTGCCGCTTAGAGGTAAAATCCTCAATGTAGAAAAGGCTCGTCTTAACAAAATTCTTGAAAATAACGAAATCAAATCAATGATTACCGCTTTTGGATGCGGTATAGGCAGTGAATTCAACGAAGACAAGCTTCGTTATGACAAGATCATCTGCATGACCGATGCCGATGTCGATGGAGCTCATATTCGAATTCTACTTCTCACTTTCTTCTTTAGATATATGAGACCTCTTATTGAACATGGCCATGTCTATGCAGCGAAGCCACCTCTATATAAAGTGACTAAGAATAAAGAAGAATACTATTTTTATTCCGACCAGGAACTTGAGGAGTGGTATCAAACTAATGGTCGTAAGGGCTGCGCTCAGCAGCGATATAAAGGTCTTGGTGAAATGGACGCTGATCAGCTGTGGGAAACAACCATGGATCCTGAACACCGAATTTTAATCCAGCTTACTATGGAAGACGCAATTGAGGCAGAGAAATATTTCAATGACCTAATGGGTGAAGATAGCGAGCTAAGACGCAAATTCATTGAAGAAAATGCAACTCTTGTAACTGACCTTGATATATAGTTTAAAATTATTTAATCAAAAGGATGATATGTCCATTAGCTATTACGCAAAGGAGAAATTATGCTTAGTAAAGAATATTATAAAGAAACCTATGAAATGTTTAGAAAAGCATGGGGCGACGAAAGTGAATATCGGCTATGCATTGAAGAGATGAGCGAGCTTACCAAAGAGCTTTGTAAGTTTATGCGCTACTCTAGAAATGAAAAAAGCGAGCAGAATGATAAAAAACTTGCCGAAATTCGTCAAAATATTATTGAAGAAACTGCGGATGTTCTTATTTGTGCAAATCAAATTATGAATATCGTTGGCGAAGAAGACGTAAAAAAAATGATGGACTACAAAATCACGCGAGGGCGCAAGATTGTTGATGAATATTTAAAGAAATCAAATGGTGGGAGATAATTATGGATAAGCATGAAAGCAAAAAGTCTTTAGAAGAAATCTTCAAAGATACCAAAATTGAAAAAGTCGATACCGTTGACAACCTTAAGAAATCTTTTATTTCTTATGCTATGGCTGTCAATGTTTCGCGTGCAATTCCAGATGTTAGAGATGGACTAAAACCTGTGCATAGGCGTATTCTTTATGCAATGGGTGAAATGAGCAACTTTTATGATAAGCCAACTAAGAAATGTGCTAGAATTGTCGGCGATGTAATGGGTAAATATCACCCTCATGGAGACAGCTCTGTTTATGACGCAATGGTTAGACTTGCTCAAGATTTTTCTATCAGATATCCTCTTGTAGACGGCCAGGGTAACTTTGGCTCAGTTGACGGAGATCCACCTGCTGCTATGCGTTATACTGAGGCACGCCTATCTAAAATTGCAGGTCTTATGCTTGAAGATATCGACAAAGATACCGTCGATTTTTATCCAAACTTTGACAACACCTTGCAGCAGCCAAGCGTACTGCCGTCTAAAATTCCTAATCTTCTAATAAATGGTGCTGACGGTATTGCTGTTGGTATGGCTACAAATATTCCCCCACACAATTTAACTGAAGTACTAAACGCTCTACAAGCTCTTATTGACAACCCTGAGATAGATATTGACGAACTTATCAAATATGTTCCAGCGCCTGACTACCCTACTGGCGGCATCATTATGGGACGCGCGGCAGTAAAGCATGCATATAAAACTGGCCGTGGCGGCATTGTTGTGCGAGGCAGAGCTGAAATTGAGGAAACCAGCAGCGGAAGAAGCCGTATCATTATTACTGAGCTTCCTTATCAAGTCAACAAAGCTCAGCTTATTGTGCAAATAGCTGATCTTGTAAAAAATAAAAAACTTGAAGGAATCAGTGATATCAAAGAAGAATCTGACCGCCGAGGAATGAGAATCGTTATTGATATTAAAAAAGATTTCAATGCTCAAGTAGTGCTCAATTCTCTTTATAAACAAACTCAGCTTCAAAAAGGAAGCGGAATTATTTTCCTTGCCCTCGTTGATGGTCAACCTCGTATTCTTAATTTAAAAGAGATGCTCTACTATTATCTTGAACATCAAAAAGTTGTTTTAACAAGAAAAACACAGTTTGATTTGAATAAAGCACTTGAACGAGAACATATTGTTAAGGGTCTTGTAATTGCTCTTGCAAATATTGACGAGGTTATTCAAATAATCAAATCTTCACAAGATAAGCAGGATGCATCTATCAAACTTACACAAAATTTTGAACTTGATGAAATTCAAGCAAACGCTATACTTGAGATGAAATTGTCAAGGCTGACATCTCTTGAAGTGGAAAAGCTTAACGAGGAACTTCGCGAACTTGAAAATACTATAGCAGACTTGCAAGACATTTTGGCTCGACCAGAGAGAGTGCTTCAAATTCTTAGAGACAATTTCGAAGAAATCAAAAATCAATATGGCGACGAGCGTAAGACTGAAATTAGTCTAGACGGCGGCGGAATTGATATCGCGGACCTTATAGAAAAGGAAGATGTAGTCATTTCTATGACAAATCAAGGCTATATCAAACGCATGTCCACTAGTGAATATAAATCACAAAACAGAGGCGGTGTCGGCATTACAGCACATAAAACAAAAGAAGAAGATTTTGTTAAAATTATGTTTGTAACAAACACTCATGACGACCTTCTCTTCTTCACCAATAAAGGTAAAGTATACTGCATAAAGGCATATGAAGTGCCAGAGGCTCAAAGAACAGCAAAGGGCCGAGCTGTTATCAACCTATTAATGCTAAGCGAAGGCGAAAGGGTTACCACTATTATTCCTCGTAAAGAGGATGCTCTTGGCAATCTTATCATGGCGACAAGAAATGGTCTTATTAAGAAAACTAAACTTGAAGAATTTGCTTCAATAAGAAAAGTCGGCAAGATTGCAATTCACCTGCTCGAAGGCGATGAGCTTATTGGCGTAGAGGTTTCAACCGGCGATGATGACATTTTAATTGCGTCGCATAATGGAAAATGCATACGCTTCAATGAAAAAGATGTGCGTAACATGGGCAGAGATAGTCAAGGCGTGCGTAGCTTAAAGCTTCAAGAGGAAGATTTTATCGTTGATATGGCCATTGTCAAAGAAAATTCTCAGATTATAACTATCAGTGAAAACGGCTATGGAAAACGCTCAAATGTCGAAGAATATCGTCTTCAGTCTCGGGGCGGCAAAGGTGTAAAAGCTGGAATATTCAATACTAAAACTGGACTTTTGGCGGCATTAAAACAGTCTTTTGAGGATGAAGATATTATGCTGATTGCTGATAATGGAGTGATCATCAGAACTCCTGTTAATCAAATTAGCTCACTTTCAAGGGTTAGCCAAGGAGTTAAAGTTATGCGCCTTAAATCAGACAACAAGATTGTCGGTGTAGCACTTGTTAAGAAAGAAGAAATAGAAGAAAATGATGGCGATTTGGAAGAAAACGCTGCGCAAGGCTTAAATAACTTGACAAATGATACAAAAAATGATATCCTTGACAATCAAATCCAGTTATCAGGTGACGAGCCAGGCATGCCTAACGATGAAAATGATGACTAATTAAATTTATAAAGCTTAAGGCTGTGAAGTAATTTTTAACTGGGTTAAAAATTATCAAAACGAATGCGTTTTGATAAGCCACTTTTAAGTGGCTACTTCACAGCCTTTTTCTAGAGGGAGGGAATTATGGCACAGCTATCAGAAAAAGAGTATTTGAAAAAAACTTTGGATGTTCTTGGTAAAAAAATCGCAGAAAATAATGAAAAACTAACCAAGGCTAGAGATGAGTACGAAAATAAAAAAAGAGAAATATCTGAAAATTTTTCTGATTACAGCCGTGGCGGCGATTTATCTGGTGCATATAGTCACATTGCAGATCTTCAATCATTTGCAAACCTTATAGAAAAAGAAAATAGACGGCTTAAAAATCAAAAAGCAACTCCATATTTTGCTAGAATAGATTTTTCTCCACAAAACAAGAAAACTTCACAAAAAGTATATATTGGACTTGGAAACATTATCAATAATAATAAGGTATATGTAGCCGACTGGCGAGCGCCTATTTGTTCCATGTACTACGACTTCAATCTTGGTCCTGCCTCTTTTACAATAGACAAAAAACAATATCGTGGAGAAATTACTTTAAAAAGACAATACAAAATTGAAAACGGACAGCTTTTGTCATATTTTGATACCGATCTTACCATTAATGATGAAATATTACAAGATATATTATCTCACAATGTGACAACTAAGATGAAACAGATTGTATCTTCAATTCAGAAAGAGCAAAATGCAATCGTGAGATGTGATATTAATGACAACATTCTTGTTCAAGGTATTGCAGGTTCTGGAAAGACCTCTATCGCTCTGCACCGAGCAGCATTTTTGCTGTATAAATACCGTAACCAAATCAAAAGCAGCGATATTTTAATAATATCCCCTAACAATATCTTTTCAAGCTATATCTCGGATGTTCTTCCTCAGCTTGGCGAGGATAATCTTGTTGAGACCACTTTCGCACAAATAGCTAGATCAGAACTAGGAAGATCAATCCAAACAAGAGAAGATATGCTTGATGAGATAGCGACAAATCCAAAACAAGAAGATCTTAACGAAATTTCATATAAATCATCTTATGAATACTTAGATAGTCTTTTAAGATTTTTAAAAGGACCCTTCCTCGAGACCTTCTCTCCTACCGATTTAAGTTATGTCGTCAAAGAAGATGACGAGGGAAATAAGGAAACGATAGATTTCCCAGCCACGCAAACCAAAGAGCTTTTCTTTAAAACTTTTAAAGGTCTTGATTTATATGAGCGAATAAATAAGATTGCTTGGCAATATGCAATGGTTTTCACAGAAGAGCGTCATTACAATAAGCAACAAAATGCAGGGCTGAAAGAGAGATTTAAAAAGATATTGTATTCTTTCCTGCCAATAAGAGATGTTGAAAAAATCCATCAAATTTTTATGGCTCGTGAAAATCTAAAGTCATACAAAGGTGCATCAATTAAATATATGGACAAAGGAACATATCTGGCAATCAAATATTTCCTATATGGTTTTGAACATGACTTTTCTGCAAAATATTTGATAGTCGATGAAATGCAAGATTTTACCCCTGTCGATATCTATATTTTCAAAAAACTCTGGTCGTGCCCTTGTATTGTAGTTGGCGACGTCAATCAAAGTATCGAAAAAAATGTAACTAGTGATTATCTTCAAATTACTGCAGATTTTCTAGGTTGCAAACTTCTCGAACTAAATAAGACATACCGCTCAACTAAACAAATAGCCCAGTTCTCAAACAAGATGATTGGAGCTCGGAATATTGAATATGTAAATAGAATTGGAGAAGAGCCTTGCATCTATCAAACTAATAATCAAGAAAAGACCATTGCAAATATAATATCATCGAGATGTGCAAATTTTGAACATATCGCCATAATTTGCAAGTGTAATAGCGAGGCTAAATCGCTCTATAGCAAATTAAAATCTTATGTAGATTGCAAAATAATCAAAGAGCCTCAAGATTATAACAACAGAGTCCTCATTACAACTTGCGCAACAGCAAAGGGAATTGAATTTGATGCCGTAATTGTTCCTAATGCGACATTAACCAATTATTCCAACACTATTGATAAAAATATACTGTATGTCTCCTCTACTCGTGCTCTTCACAAACTCTTTTTCATTACAGATAACAGACCTTCAGTCTTTTTGAAAGACTTGCAGATTATAAAAGACTAAATTTTTAAAGCAGCAATTCAGATTTGTTATTTAAGTTTTCAAATTTATCTTTTGCATTTTTTAAATATCTAAGAAGATATTAAATAGGCAAGGGCCAAAATTAAAAAAAACTCTTTAACAAAGATTGAAAAAATGGAAAAGTAAGCTTATTAATATTTATACAATTTATTGTCAATAAATGAGCAAAATTGCTCTTCAAAAATCATCAAAATCAGCCCTTAAAAAAATATAAATTCAAATGTCAAATGTTTTGAGTAATCTTGTAAAAATTTTATTCCAAAAAAGATATGAAAAATCGGCATTTTCACGAAATTTTAATGTGGAAATGTGGATAACTTGGGTTGATAACCCCATACAACCCCCAAAATTCCCCATTTTGCATAAAAATAAGTTGATTTGCATAATTATTTATTTGTGGAAATGTGGATAACTTTTGGGGACAATTTTTGCGAGTTTTGTAAAAAAGCCTTAAAAAATTACAAAATTATTCGCTTGTTTTCTATATGCTTTTTCTTTAAAGCACTTAATAATTTTTTTATAACTAGTTTCGTCAAAATCTCTCTCATTTTCTTCTATTTTTGTTAAAATCATTTGCAAGGCAAATCAAATTTATATACAATAGAAATGAAGAGAAATTGCACCAAAAGGCTTTTGATCTCGCAGTTTTTTACATAACATAATATTGAAAGAATATAGCGAGATATTATATCAATATTTTAGTAAGGAGCAAATATGTCACAGCAAAAACTAATTAAACCTCGAATTTTGTCAGGCTTTATGGAGCTTAGTCCAAGCAAGCAGCTAATTTTTGATAACATGGTCGAAAAGATCAAAAAGGTTTATCAAGAGTCCTGTTTTATGCCTCTTGACACCCCTGTTCTTGAATTAAGCGAAATACTGATGGCAAAATCTGGAGGAGAAATAGATAAAGAGGTATATCATTTTACAAAAGGCGATAATGACATTTGTATGCGCTATGACCTAACCGTACCTCTTGCCAGATTTGTTTCTATGAATAGCGAAAATATTGCCTTCCCTTTTAAAAGATATCAAATAGGTAAAGTCTATCGAGGAGAGCGTGCACAAAGAGGAAGATTTAGGGAATTTGTTCAATGTGATGGCGACATCGTTGGACTTGACGAGCTACCGATTGCAGCAGATGGAGAATGCGTCTACTTGATCGATAAGATATTTAAACAATTAGATATTGACATTATTAATCATATATCAAACCGAAATATTTTAGTTGGCTATTGCCGCGGACTAAATCTTCAAAATAAGACAAAAGAGGTGCTAACCATTCTTGATAAGATAAATAAAATAGGCAAAGATGGCGTTAGAAAAGAACTCGAAAATCTTGGAATTGATGAAAACACTTGCGAAAAACTCTTATATATAATTTCATTGCAAGGCGATTTCAAGCAGGTTCTTGACAAATTGACTCCCCTTTCTAAAGATGAAGTCTTTGTAGAGGGGCTACAGCAGCTGCAAGAGCTTAATCAATACATTGAAGCTTATGGCATAGACAAAAATAGATATTCTCTTGATATTTCAATCATAAGAGGACAAGATTATTATACTGGCACGGTATTTGAGGCTTCACTTCCTTCTCATCCAGAGTTTGGCACTGTATGCGGAGGCGGCCGATATGACAATCTCGCGGGATATTTCTCACAAAAGAAAATGCCTGGCGTTGGGCTTAGCATTGGTCTTACTAGACTTTTTGACCTTTTAGATAAAAATAATATGCTGCCTTCTTGTCCACCTACCAACACTACCCTGCAAATAATTCCTCTTGGCGAGCATCTGCTTGCATGCATTGAACTTCAAAGCTATTTCTCAAAATATATAAACTGCGAAGTAAATTATGAAAATCGATCATTTAAAGCAAAGATGAAAGAAGCCGGCAAAAAACAGATCCCTTATGTGCTTATTGTGGGCGATGAGGAGGTTGAGAGTAAACTTTATAGCCTTAAAAATATGACAATTGGCGAGCAATACAAACTCTCAAAAGAGGACTGTTTAAAGACGATCTGTAAATAAGGACGCAAAATTTTTATGTCCTTTTTTTGAATACAAATTAAAATATAAGGATCTTACATTTTTTTAAAAAACTTTGATTTAATTGATTTTAAGTGTATACTATTATTATGAATGAAAACATTAAAGAAAAACTTAAAAAACTGACAACAAAACCGGGCGTATATGTCATGAAAGACAAGAGCGGTATTGTTATTTATGTGGGCAAAGCTAAAAATTTAAAAAATCGGGTTAGTCAATATTTCCGTTCATCTCAAAAGCCAACCAAAGTTCAAGCTATGGTTGACAATATAGATGACTTTGAATACTTTATTACCATGAGCGAAATGGACGCACTCGCACTTGAGAGCAATTTAATAAAAAAATATCAACCATTTTACAATATTCTCTTGAAAGATGGAAAACAATTTCCATATATCAAAATCAATATGAAAGAGCCTTTTCCTAAGATAGAAATAACAAGAAAGGTCAAAAAGGACGGAGCTAAATATTTTGGTCCCTATTTCGCTGGACTTGATGTAAGAGAAATAGTTAAGACAATCACCATGGCTTTTAAACTGCGAACCTGCAATCTCAAAATAACCGAGACTTCAATGGCAAAAAGAGAATGCCTTAATTATTCACGTGGGTTATGCTCTGCACCCTGCACTAAAAGAATTACCAAAGAAGAATACTCCAAAGAAATAGCTAAAGTAATAAATTTTTTAAGCGGCAATGATGACGAAATCGAAAAGATTTTAACAGAAAAAATGATTGCCGCTTCGAATAGCGAAAATTTTGAAAATGCCATTTTAATTCGAGATAGGCTGAAAATGGTTTCAAAGCTTAAGGATCGCGTGGTGGCAAACTTGCCAAAAGATATAAGCAAGGATGTATTTGCTTACGAGAGTGACGGGCTTAGCAGCGTTATAACCAATATGGTCGTGCGAGGTGGCAAAATCCTTGGCATACAGAATTTTCCATGCCAAGACGGCGAACTTGAAGAAGGTCAGACTCTTTCAAATTTTATCATGCAATATTATCAAA
>USKO01000003.1 GCA_900555365.1 uncultured Bacillota bacterium | reverse complement strand
CGCCGAGCACTACATCTCTCACATAATATTACAAATTGACAATGGCTTTTATGTAAAAGAACTTTCCCCTCTTGCTTCGCCAACTGCAGAATTTTTATTAACAAATGACGAAAAGGCAATATCGGCATATTCAATTTGCAATTTGCATGGAATTTGGGAGAGCGATATTGAATAAAAAAAGTAGGAAAATCCTACTTTTTTTTATTTTTGAAAATTATATTTGTATTTTAGCAGATTTTGTAAAACAAACTTGACTAATCTTTTGAAATTATAATTATAATTATTTGCTTAGCTAACTTTATTTAAGCTGCTGTTATATTGATTTTGATATACATCATATTATTAGCATCGCCCTTTGCGTTCACTGTTAAAGTGCCATCCGATGAGCTTGCTGGCATATCATTGACTAAAAATTCTATTGTATAGTCTCCTTCTGGCGCTGTTACAGTGATTGTTGCCATTTCGTTATAGTCACAATCAAAGGCAAAATAGTTGCCAAATTTGTAAACATCTTCTCCGTTTACCTTTAATGAGCTGATAAGAGATTTGTCATTAATCTCAAAGCGCAGCGCTACGCGAGTAAGTGAAACATCCAAAGTCAAATCTTCAATAAAGGCAAAATCATTTTCATTTTGTGGTGATACCACATAACTCATAGTTGTGCCTTCAAGCGAGCTTACAATGTTGTATGTTGTGTCATTATTAGTGTTGAATATTGCTCTATTCAAATAGCCTTCTTCCTGCGCAAAGGTTAGCTCGATTGTGTTATAGCTTTTACTATAAATTGTTAAAACATTATCTGCAAAGTTTGCAATGGTCTGGTCTTGTGCGTTTGTAATTGTAATTCCTTCATCTACTGCTATCACTTTTGGATTTACAACAAATTTATCCTCTGAAATTCCAGAATAGGATATATTATAATTTGTTTTAATAATTCCATCAGTGAAACTGATCACTTTATTTGTAACATTGTTTGTGCAATCAAAATTAAAGTTTCCGTTTGAATATTTTTGTCCATCAATTGTAAGAAGCTCACCATTTACAAGTCCATCAATATAGAGGTTATTATCATAAATGTCAGTTCCGGTATAAGTTAAGGTAAGAGGAGCTTGATTGATAGTCATTTCAAGATTTAAATAATCAATTGAATCCTTATCGACATACTGCCTTGTTGAATGAAGGAAAATTCCGTCTGGCGTATCTGGATGATCTAGAGCACATGTGGCAAGCGATCCACCATTTGTCACTGTTGAATTTAGGTTGTTTGTGTAACTAACAGTAAAACCTTCTGTAATTATTTGATCATTGACTTCAAATATTGCACCCTGTGCCACGCCCGTATAAGTTACTTCACTATACTGGAACCCAAAGCTTGCATTGTCGACTTTTGTACCAAGAAGTATGGTTACATTATCCATACCGTTTGCCCTGTCAACATTGAATTTGTTGACCCCTGCACTACTTGAGAGCTGCAAATATGTATTTATTACACTTGAAGATTCTGGTTTAATTGAATAAATGTAATCATTTGTGCCAGCATTATTTTTGGTAAAAATCATTTGTCCTTCACTATTTTCGTTGAAACTTGCAGTATAGCCGCTTGGAATTAAAGAAGCGCCCACTTCATTTTGCAGAGAGCTTTCACTTGTCAAAGTTGCATAACTATAGACATTTTGGATTGAAAATCTATCTGGTTCATTATGTATAGTGCTTCCATTAGGATATCTGCCAGTAAAATAATTATAACTGAAACCATCAGGTCCACCATAATTTCCAAAGTCAATTTGATCGTTCGCTCCCCACGCAACATCAGCTACTCCATTGTAAATTACACCGTTGATATGGACTGCATGATTTGCATCATTCTCAGAAGAAGTCGACATATCTGCTATTACTATTCCATATAGATAGTTGCCTTTTGAGGTACTCGAATTATCTCTGATAACCAAATTCCCATAACGCTCTATTTGCACATTAATAATTTGTGGTACATTTCCCGAACCATCGCGATAGCTATCTGATGCAATAAAAGCCCATCTATCAAAATTACTGGTGCCGTGATTTGTATGAATTGTAATAGTTGTGCCTGCATTTTGAACTATTCTCACATTTTTGATAACAGTAGAGCCTACAATTCTACCTGCCACACCTCCGCTATGATTGGAGCCAGAACCGCTGATTTCTGCACCGTTCACATCGTTGTATGCATTCCTTTCATTGTAAGTTATATTCTTATCAATTGTAATATTACATCCCTCAACTCTGCCATTTTCAATGCTTCCGGCAATTATTCCTGTGAAAATTTGTTCATTACCCTTGTTTTTGTAATAGTCAATAGTTAATGTTTTATCTGAAGCAAATGAAAAGTTAATTCCTTTTATAGTCCCATAAATATATTGCACAAACATTCCTACATAGTATGGACTGCTATCATGCTTAAGATCAAGCCCACCGCTTCTTCCATTATCTCCGATTACATTAGATCCGCCTTGAATGATAACATTATGTCCTTGTCCGTCTAAAGTAGAGCCCGAGTTTACAGCGCTGCTGCCTTGCCCCACGCCATCTGGAGCCACTCCTCCCCAGTTTAAGGTGATATCAGTTGTAAGAATCGCGTTTGGATTGTTGGTCTGAACGCTTCCCGAATCTTGCAACCAGTTTTTTAATGTCTGCTCGTCTGAGATTTGATATTCTCCTTCAGCGGTAGAGCTGATTGTAATCGGCATCAAAGCAAAAAGCAAGAAAACAACAAGAACATAAATTACATTGAAATGTTTTACATTATTTTTTATTTTCATCATCTTCCTCCTTTTAAGCCGTCGCCCAGCTGTCGACAGTGTCAAAATCTATTAACAGTTTAAATCTTTCAAGCTCGGTCTCTTTAATTTGATTTTTATATACATTTAAGAAAATCACACTTTGTATGCAGCTTTGTGCGCTGTCCACGCCCTCAAGGTCGTCTACCACAAAATCGCGCATGATAACATTGACTTTGGCAAGATTTGTGGCATTGTTTTTAAGTCCTCTAAAATACTTGTTCGCCTCATTTCTAATGGACTTCTCTCGATTGACAAGATTTTTTTCTGGATTGATAGGTTTATCCTCTGCTGTCAGCTGCGTTTGAAGAACGAATACTTTGTTATATTGATCTTCTGTGAAATTGTCAAAATAGCTTGGCCAGATTGCAATCAAGTCGCTAGCGCTAGATCTATGAGTGTCGCCATCATATTCGCTTCGAAGATTTTCTGTTCTTTTATACATATAGTTATGTTGGTCAAAGTTTGGCATGGTTGCGCCTCTAAGTTCTTTGCTATCATCTTGAGCTACCAAGATGATATTGACGCCCCATTGTCTTAGCTGTCCCATGGTCAAGCTTAAATAATTGGCAGCTTTATCTTTTGTAAGCATTTTGCCGCTTAGGCTTGCTTCAATCATAGGCACAACTTGGCTTTCAAAATCATTCCAAAGATGCTGGAAATCTAAGATTATCACTTCATATGGATTGTCTTCTAAAAATCTATTGATATCGTCAAGTACCTCTTGAAATGGCACGCCAATTCCATTTGTACCATTTATGCTATCATTAGAATTAGCATGAATACAGCGGACAGTCCCCTTGTACTCTGCCACTCTCATGTCAAAATATCTCACACCGCCAATCAGTTGGTCATAAAAACCGCTGCTTTGAGTATGCAAGTTTTCAGCAGTTATGCTCATAGTGCCCGCGTCATGTGAACCTGGCATGACTACATCTACAAGAAGTGTTTCATCGCTCAAATAGCTCATCCAATTTTGATAGACCCCAGTTTTGAAGGCGCTTGGAGAAATTGTCAAAGTAGGCTCATTCTCAACGAGCTGCCATTCGTCTTGCCAGTAAACAGTATTGTTTGCTATGCTTGCCTCACTCCAAGTTGAAGGTTTTGATGAAAAATTTGTGTAAACTGTAAGGCTGTTATTTAATGAAAAGTCTTTTAAAGATGTGACATTAGTTGGAATGATAATGTTTTGAAGTGCTCCTACGCTAGCCGCATTTCTATTTAACAAATCATTATTGTTTCCAAAAGCATAATCTCCTATTGCGCTGACAAAGTTTGGCACTGAGAATGTGCTGGCGCTTTGACCAGCTGCATATAAAATTAGCTCGGTTAAGTTTTTATTATACAAGTTGCCTTCAAATGATGCATAATTTCGATTGCCCTCGCTTACGCTAAAGCTTGCAATTGGACATCCCTCAAATCCACCATTTTCAATTGAAACTACACTTGCTGGAATATATATACTAGTAAGACCTGCGCCCGAGAAGGCATTGCTTCCCACAATGATTACGTTCTCGCCTATTGTAAAAGATGTAAGAGCGCTGCAACCTGAGAATGCATTTGCTGGAATTGTATATAAATGATCAAGTCCGCTTACTATGGTCAAGACGCTGCTATTTGCAAAAGCACCCTCGCCAATTGCTGTTATTTGGCCATTGAAAGTTATACTTGTCATATTTGTAGAAGCAAAGCCGTTTGCTGCAACTTCGCAAACACCTGCCTTCCCATTTTCAAGTGTTGTGAAGGAGGAAGGAACAATTACTTCGCTCTCTTGACAAGAACCCTTGTCAACAATGTAGTATCCATCAAGCGTACTATAGACAAAATTCAAGTTGGTGCTAAAGTTTTCTTCGCTCCAAGTGGCATAAAACTCAATATCGCCCGCACCAATTGTTGAAACTTCCTTATCCCAGGCAAGGAAAGTATAGTTTATACCTTTTATGCTGTCACTCGCTCTGATTACATCGGTAGGCGCTACTATCTCGCTGCCGTAGTCAACAGTCTCTTGTTTTAATATGTCGCCGCCTTCATATCTATAGAAAGTATATGTATATTGATTGATTTCCCAATTTGCCGTATATTCAAGATCTCCAGTTGTCCCTTGAACGATGGTAACGGTAATTGTTGGCTCCTCAATTCCTTCGCCCGTCCAGCCAAGGAACTCGTGACCTTCTTTGGTCGGCACAGGGAGATCAAAATTAGAATCAAGGATGGTATAAGTTTGCTTATACTCGCCAGAACCCCCCCCCATGAGATTTAAGGTTATATTATAATCAATCAAATTCCATTTTGCGTAATATGTAACGTTTGTTGTAATGACGGTATCTTCAGTTATTTTTTCTCCGCCGCTTAAATCTGTGAACCAGCCGGCAAACTCATAGCCCTCTTTAGTTGGTACTGGCAGTTCGCCGATGGCGGTATTATATGGCACTTGTATGCTATCAACATCGCTTCCACCATTTGAATTGAAGGTTACTGTATACTTTAATGTAAATACAGTATAATCGTTATCTGTTGTTTTGGTATAAAGCGTTTCATTATTTAAGTATGAATTTTCATATGAGCCCACTATTGTAGTTGGCACGCGTATGATCTTTGCACGACCTAATAAACCACCCATAACATTTGACTCTGTTGAAATTAAACCAGTATAAACATCAGCACTTTCTATTGTAAAAATATAAATACTTCTTCCCCATTCGGAGAATGTTTCGTCGCCGATATTTTCAATAGTTGCTGGTATATTTAAATGATCTATGTTTGCGTAACTTTGATTCTCAGTATTTAAAAATGTTAAACTGCTTATTTCTGAAACTGTCGTCTCTTCTCCTACATAAAAGATTATATTATCATAAGAGACATATTCCATTGTAACATTAATAACTGTATTTGGATCATTGTTACTATCAAAAGCATCATCTTGTTCCATTATTCTCATGTATTCATACGGAGTTAAATTTTCATAAACTTGATCTTCTATTGTTAACTTAATCATTTGTAACATTACTTTGGACAGCTCTTGAGAATTATTTCTTACATAGTCGAAATAATCTTGGGATGTTTCAAATTTTAATTCTTTAATTTCAACATTGCCACGTGACGAATATGAGGAAGGAATGGTTGCCATGTCTCCATCAGGGCCTATATAACTCATTACCATATCTTCATAAAATAACCATTCGTCAATAATCTGTGCAAATTCAGCATGAATTGTCACATTGCCCGCTGGCATAGTGAATGAATAAGTCGTACTTATTGTAGTCTTTATATCGATAGAAATTGGATCTTCATTTCCATCATAATTGTAATATAGATTTGATAGAGTATATCCCTCTTCCTCACTCACTGTAATTGTCACTTCGGTGCCATAATCGGCATTAGGCGATGCTGATATGCTGCCGTTTGTGGCTGGAGATGTTGTAACTGAGTAATTGTTCACGCTCCAGTGAGCATAGTAAGTTACATCGCCGGTCACTAGAGTGCCTTCATTTATCTCTTCGCCGGCGCTTAAATCTGTGAACCAGCCTTCAAATGCATGTCCTTCTTTAGTTGGCTGTGGCAAAGCTCCTATCTCGCTGCCATATTCCTTTGTTATGCTATCAACATCACTTCCACCATTGGAGTTGAATGTTACCTGATAGCTTCTGATGCTAGCTTGATACTGCGCTGTATAGCTTGTATCTTCACTTGCTATTGCTACCTCTGGATCCCAACCTGTAAACTCATAATCATATTGAGCTGTCGACTCTTTTGTAGGGGTTTCGCCGTCATAACTTGGCATACTTCCCCACTCTACATTTTGATCTACCTCAAGCTCGCTGCCATCCTCATTCTCCCATGTTACAGTAAACTTCTTTATCTCCCAATTTGCTGTGTACTCTCGGTCTCCTGTAGAGCCTTGCTCAATGGTCACAGATAAAGTAGGGCTTTCTAAACCAGTTCCGCTCCAACCTAGGAAAATGTATCCTTCACGCTGAGGAATAGGAAGAGTGAAACTTTCATCTTCTACGGTATAGCTTTGTTTATATTCGCCCTCAATAATGCCCTCTGCAAGATTTAATAAAATGTCATAATTCTCAAGCGTATAAACAGCATTTAAAACGACATCCTCTGTAACTAAATAAGGGAAAGTTATATCTTCTCCATTTCTTTGCCAGCCAAGTATTATGTATCCTTCCTTTTGATAATTTGGCTGCGAAATGCTACCATTTTCTTCAACAAAAACCTTATCAAGCTCTATGCCATTTAATAAATATGTGACGCTAAGCATGCTTGATTTGTTTATAGTAATGGTATAGACATGCTCAATGTTATTATTATCAAAATATACTTTTAGATAGAATGTATTCTCTCCTGCTGTCAAACTGATATTTGATTTATCTAAAATATTTTCTAGCTCGCCGTCGCTATAAATATCAAAATTTCCCTCGCCCGCAACGCTTACTATTTCTTCAAAGTTGATGCTGTCTGTCTGCGATGAAACAGTTGTTGAAAATAAATCTCCCTCTTGGTTAAATCCTTCGATTGTAATACTTGTATCCACAATCGTTACACTAAATGTCAATTGATAATCCCTATAGTTTTGTTTTGAAATTGTAGCTTCAACCTCATAACTTCCGCTTTCAATTAAACTATAACTAGTCGCATTTTGCACAATTTCGTCTATCGTGTAAGTTACGCTCGCACCATTAGGTAAATTTGTTACAGGAAAGAAGTAACCTTCACCTGTGAATTCTACCACATGATCACTATAGACAAGTGCAGCAATCTCTTGACTTGTAAACTCGCCTTCAGTTACAGTTATCGTCTCACCCTTAATGAAGTCGTCATAAGTCATTGTAATCTGATGTTGCCCAATTATTAAAAACTTTGCACTGTCTTCTTGAGAAAGATTTGTATCAAGAAGAGTTATTTCTTTTTGGCTGTCATCGTCATAAATGACAAAGACGGGCGTAGTTAAATAAGCTTCGCCATAAGTAAAGGTGTTCTTAGATAACCTTAAATCAACAATCTCCGCTTTATCGTCTTTAATTAAAACTAGTGGTAGTGCTATTGCAAGTCCAATAATGACGAAAAGCAACAAAAGCAAAATTATCAGAAGTGTCTTTTTCTTTTTGTTGTTTGATTTAGGTTGCTGTTCATTTAAATTTTCAATCTGTTCCATACACATCCCCCTTAAAACAAGTATTCATCAAGCGGGTCCCAAAAATACGGCAAAAAACTAAAGTCTCTCAAACTTTAATTTAAAAAAGTATTTTTCTATGTAGTTATTATAGGTAAAGAATAAAAAATTTTTACAAATTTGTCAAATATTTGCAATATTTTTGCAAAATTCTTAAAATTTTTATAAAAAAATATGCCAAAATTTGCTTTTTGACATATTCTGATCGATTTTTTATTAATTTGCCATTATTAAAAGTAAAGGTCTGCAGGAAGGATAACTTCGCAATAGCCTTGTTTAGCCTGACAAAGAGGACACTCTTCCCATGCTTCTTTATCAAAACTTACATAGCCGCAAGCTGGACATACCCATGCAACCTCTTTAGCCTTTTTGTATAATTTTTTGTCTTTCATCTGCTTATATAGTTCTTCGAAGACTTTGGCATGTCTAATTTCAACCTCTCTTATCATTTCAAAAAGGTGAGCTATCTCTTTAAATCCTTCTTCATGCGCCACTTTTGCAAACTCTTCGTATGCCTTTGCCTCATCAAGTTCATCTTCAGACAATAATTTCAAATTTGTGAGAAGATCCCACTTCTCTTTAAATGGAAGAGAGGCACAAACATCGATATTGTCAACCTGCTTCATTTCGCTATCTTGAATTTTCATATATAGCATTCTTGCATGGTTAAACTCTTGATATGCTATTCTATCAATAAGTGTTGCAATCGCCTCATATCCATTATATCTAAATCCATATTCGCAAAACTCATAACGCGACCTTGCTGAACATTCGCCGGCATAAGCACGAGCAAGATTAAGATAAGTTTGACTGTCTTTTAATTTCATAAATCCTCCTTATTTCGTCAATAAAACTATTTTCTTTCAAAACGACTAAAAATATGCAAAAACATGATAAAAAACAAAAAAAGAGGCTTTTTGCCTCAATTTTTATATATTTTTTAACTGTTTTAAACATATTTTAAATTTTAAAAGCCTTATTCATAGAATGCTGTATATGCAGTATATGCACTGTATAGATCCGCTTTTGAAACAAGCTCGTAAGGCGCATGCATTGAAATTACTGGCACGCCAATATCGACTGTGTCAATGTTGAGCTGTGCAACAAATTTAGCAACTGTTCCTCCGCCACCCAAATCTACTTTTCCAAGTTCAGAAGTCTGCCAAACTACATTGTGTTTAGCAAAGATGTCTCTAATTTTGCCAACTGTTTCTGCAGACGCGTCACTTGAGCCACTTTTACCTGCAGCACCTGTATACTTTTCCATTGAAACGCCACAAGATAGCATTGCGGTATTATTTTTTTCAAAGACATCCGCAAAATTTGAATCAAAAGCGCTTGTCACATCGGCTGAAATACACATTGATTTTTGTCGCACTTTGCGAACATTTTTCCCAAGTGCCAAACAAATATCATTTAAAACATCTTCAAAGAACATACTTTTTATGCCAGTGTTACCCTCACTGCCGATCTCCTCTTTATCAACTAAAATGCACATTGCTGTATTTGTGTTCTTTGTGTCAAATATTCCTTTAAATGCTGCGTAAGCGCAAACTCTATCATCTTGCCCATATCCTGCAATAAGTGCTCTGTCAAAGCCAACATCTTTTGCTTTAAAAGCTGGAACAACACTTAATTCACTGCTTATAAAGTCCTCTTCATCCATGCCATAGTCTTTATTCAAAATTGTTAAAATGTTGCTTTTAATTTTTTCTTTTTCATCTTTGCTTGTGATTGGCATTCCTCCTACAACAATATTAAGCTGCTCGCCGCTTATCACTTCTTTAGCATTGAGCGCCATCTGTTTTTGACCAAGATGAGGCAGAAGGTCGTTGATATAGAAGACAGGATCGTCCTCCTTCTCTCCTATTGAAATGTTGATTTTCTTGCCGCCTTTTAAAATAACGACGCCGTGCAAAGCTAGTGGCATTGCCGTCCATTGATATTTTTTAATGCCGCCATAATAGTGAGTCTTTAAAAAGCAAAGTCCGTCACTTTCAAATAGAGGAATTTGTTTTAGGTCAAGTCTTGGACAATCAATATGACTTACCACCATTCTTATTCCATTTTCTTCAATGTCGTTTGAGCCAATTTTGAAAAGCACTACTCCTTTGCCTCTATTGGTGATATAGCGCTTATCGCCCTTTTTTAGCTTGTCGCCAAAGTGATACTCGGTATATCCTTGTTTTTCAGCTTCACTAATTATAAAGTCATTTGCCTCACGCTCAGTTTTACAATTATTGATAAACTGCTTGTATTCTTCTGCAAAATCAAACATTGCCTTTTTCTGTTTTCCGCTCGCAAGTTCATAATAGTTCTTTTTCACATACTTGTAATCTGTTGCCGCTTTCTTACTTGTGCCAATATTTTCCATAAATCCTCCATTTAGAGTTAATTATTCTATTATTTTAATCAAATTAAACAAAAATATTGTTTGTTTTTAATCTCGCCTTCCAAATAACAAACAAAAAGCTTGAAATCTTTATTTTCCCATTTCGTTTAATTTTCTATTTTTCAATAACGCTTATTATTTGCAAGAGTGAAGCCAAATCAAGGCAGGAGCCGCCAATTAAAAATCCGTTTGAATATTTTAAATTTTTAAATTGATTTATATTTTTTGTGTTTATGCTTCCGCCATAAACGATCTCTATATTCTCGCTCGCCTTTTGTGAAAAATCTTCTTTGATAACATTTCGAATTGTTTTGCAAGCCCTATCAATTTCTCTAGCAGACGGCGTTGTCCCTGTGCCAATTGCCCATATAGGCTCATAGGCTATAGTGATATTTTCAAGTTCATTCTCGTATAAACCTTTTAGTGCTGCCTCTAGCTGCTCAGTCAACACATCATAAGTTTTAAGCGTGTTATAGTCAGCAAGACTTTCGCCCACACATAGCACAACTCCTAGGCCATTTTTGAGTGCCACCTTTATCTTATGATTGATTGCTTTATTGTCCTCTTTAAATTTTTTACGCCTTTCGCTGTGACCTACAATTACATAACTTACGCCCGCGTCCTTAAGCATTGCTCCGCTTATTTCGCCGGTGTTTTTCCCCTCTTCCTCGTCACAAACATTTTGCGCGCCAAGAAGAATTTTTCTTTTTTCAAGTAAAAATCTTGCAACTGCAAGTGAAGTGTATGGAAGAGATAGGCAAAGCGTCACTTTGTCACTGTCGACATACCTTGCAAGCAGTTGCATAAGATATTCTTTGGTCATTGATGGCGTTAAATTCATTTTAAAATTTGCTATTATCTTTTTCATACAATCTTCTCCTGAATAACATCAATAGCAGGCAATGAGCCCTCTTCCAAAAATTTCATCGTTGCACCGCCACCAGTTGAGATATAGCTCATCCTCTTGCCAAGTCCAAAACTATTGACAGCAGCCACTGTATCTCCGCCACCTACTAAGCTGTAACCCTTTGCGTTTGCTATGGCCTCAGCGATTTTCAATGTGCCATTTCTAAACCTGCCATCTTCATAAAGACCCATTGGACCATTCCAGAAGATTTGACCTGCGCTGTCAATTTCGTTTTTGTATAGTTTTATCGTGTTAGGACCTATATCATAACCCTTCATATCATCGATCATTTTGCTTGTAACAATGCATCTTTTTCCTCGATCACTGTCCCTAACACATACATGATCGACAGGAAGAAGTATTTTTTTGCCAGTGCTCTGTGCTCTTTCAAGGATCTCTCGAGCTGTTTGGATGCTGTTTTGCTGCACAATAGAAGTGCCAGTGCTTTCTCCTTTTGCAGCAAGGAAAGTATAGGCCATCGCTCCGCCGATAATGATTGTATCTGCCTTATCTACAAATCTATTTAAAATATTGATTTTTGTTTCAACTTTTGCACCGCCTAGCACAGCTACGAACGGTTTTTTAGGCTCTTCCATAAAAGATGTCAGCGCATTTATCTCTTTTTCCATCAAAAAGCCTATTGCATTCGGAAGCAGTCTAGCCACACCATAGTTACTTGCATTCTCTCTATGCGCCACTCCAAAAGCATCATTGACAAAAATTTGACCAAGCGATGCTATCTCTTTTGCAAATTTCATATCACATTCGCTTTCTCCCTGATAGAATCTCACATTTTCAAGAAGCAAGACATCGCCATCCTTCATGGATGCAATCCTATCTCGCACTTCCTCTCCAATGACGCTATTGCAAAAAGTAACGCTTGCCTTTATTTTATTCATAAGAAGCACAGCTATCGGCCAAAGCGATTTACGAACATCATAACCTTTAGGTCTATCAAGATGAGACAAAACAACGACCTTTGCACCCTGTCCACTTAAATAATTTAAAGTTGGCAGCGCGTTGATTATTCTAGTTGCATCCAGTATTCTTCCTGCCTCGTCAATAGGCACATTGAAGTCCACTCTGCAAAGCACAACCTTGCCCTTTAACTCTACTAAATCTTTTATTGTTCTTTTCACAATTATCCCTCCACTTAAAGTTTACAACAATTTTTGAAAAACTCAAAATTATTTACAGAACAATTCCTCGATTATCTCCATGCTATTTTCTATTGATGGACTTGTCGCAAGAAGTGCTCTCTTCTTTGCAGCGTTAGGCAGCTGGCTTGTGTACCAAAGAAAATGTTTGCGAAGATATAGCGTCAGCCAGCTTTCATCATAATGACGCCTAAGAATTTCAACATGGGTCTTAATTGCACTTAATTTCTCTTCTGCTGAAATATTGCCCCCCTTTCCTAGCAGCTGAGCAAAAATCCAAGGCCTTCCTTGAGCTCCTCTGCCAATCATGACTGCATCCACATTTGTCGCAAGCATATCTTTGTAACTTTTAACATCGCTCACATCTCCATTGCCAATGACCGGTATTTTTACTCCCGCTTTAAGCTTTGCTATAGCCTCAAGATTGACATGTCCGCTATAGCCCTGCGTAGCTGTTCTTCCATGCAGCGTGATAAAACTTGCGCCGCTCTCTTCGCACATCCTGCCAAATGCCAAACTTATATCTCTGTCATAGCCTAGCCTAAATTTGACCGACACCGGCTTTTCTGATGCTTTGACTACGCTTGAAATAATGCTTTTTGCTTTTAAAATGTCCTTCATTAAAGCACTGCCCTCACCATTTTTGACTATCTTTGGTGCCGGACAGCCCATATTGATATCGATTATGTCATAGTTTTGCAGCAGTGAGCTTTTTAAAGCTTGCACCATTATGTCTTCCTCATGCCCAAAAATTTGACCAATTTTAATCTTCTCCTCTTCAGTCGACTGCGTCATATATTCGGTTTTTTTAGGATTGTTAAGCATGGCTCTACAAGAGAGCATTTCGCTAAAAGTAGCGCTTGCGCCATACTTTGAGCAAAGATATCTAAACCCAACATCGCTCACGCCCGCCATAGGCGCCAAAACTAGATTATCTGTAAAATCAAATTTGTCTATTTTCATATCGATATTTTATCAATTTCGTTGGCAAATTGCAAATTATTGCTGCTTTTTCATCTTTAGTTTTTCAAATAATTGCCTTCCATATTGAGCAACAAGTGGAAATGCACAAAGTCCATAAACAATGCATCCAACGATAACTGATAATACTATAGACCAAATTCCGCCTATTGACTCTTGCAAAAGACCTATAACTAAATACATTATTATCGATGAAATGATGGGCAACATAAACTCAAAAAAGCTAACTTTCACAATCTTTCCAAGTTTAATAAGAGCGCATATACAAACGATAGAGCTATGCACAATACTAGAAATTGGCAAAGCAAAGATGTTTATGCTAGGGAGAGGCGCTAGAATGATAGTCATTAAAATTTTAAATAACCCGCCTATTGCATTGAAAGCAAGGCAATAGTAAAAAAATCCTTTCCCTTGTAATACAGACAGCAAAAACTGCATGATTGCCGTTAGCAAAATTGAAATTCCGCTAAATAGTGTTAGCTGCACTGCAATTTGCAGATAGTTTTCCATCGCCTGTGGATATATGATTGGATAGAGATTGCCACTTATTGATATAATTCCAAAGATAAGAGGCACAAGTATAAACCACATTATAGAAAAAGAGCTGCCTATTATTTGTCTTTGCCCCTCCTCGTCATTTTGCGAGGACAAAAAGGACACCTTTGGCAACAGAGCAACGGCAACAGACATGGATATTATGAGCGGGAAATTTAAAATTGCGCCCACAACACCCGTTTGTATTCCATATACAGCCGTGCTTTCCTGTGAAGAGAGCCCGGCCTGCGACAACAATGAAATGATGATAAGTGCCTCTATTGCTTGGGTAAGAGGATAGATTGCTCCCGAAATTGTCAGCGGAGTTACAGCTGAAAAGAATTCCTTTTTATATCGATCACTTTGAGGAGAGAGTTTAATCTTTTTAATTACAATAATTGCTAGATAAACAAAAGCAAGAACCTCTGAGATTACAATCCCTAAGAACGCCCCAAAAACTCCCTGCACAGTGCTATTTTTTGCAAAAAGATATGCAAATGCAAGTCCAAAAACAAATTTTGACATTTGCTCCAAAATCTGACTTATGGCTGTTGGCGTCATGTTTTCATAACCTTGAATTATTCCTCGGAAAATACCAATCATACTTCCGAGAGGCAAAAGCAAAATAAAAAGCATATAATTTATAGATCCATCTCCATTGCCTTGTAACGCGGCAATCTGTTTAGAAAAAAGGAAAAATAAAATTCCTATTGCAAAGCTTAGCCCAAGGCCAAATATTATCGCAGTTTTGAAAAATCCACTAATTTTAGATTGGTCGCCTTTTGCACGCGCGCTAGAGACAAGTTTTGATAATGCACTACTCACTCCTCCTGAAACAATAACTATAGATAAAGAATAGAGTGACATGATCATTTGAAAAAGCCCTATTCCCTCAAGTTTTATTATATTTGTGAGAGGAAGTCTAAACAGTGCGCCAAAGAATTTGCAGGCAAGCCCACTGATAATTAAGATGAAAGCACCCTTTCCAACCGAAGATTTCATAGAAATATAGTGTGAAAAATCAAAAAAAGTATACAAATTTTGCGTTTTGCTATTTACAAATAAGAAAAACTGTGGTATTATAATAAGCGTAAGAATATAAATTTGGATGAAAGGAGAAAAAATATGGGAATTTCTTATAATGTTGACGAAAGCAAACTCACATTAGAAGAGCGCGAAAATAAGAAAAAAGATAATTTTTATATTATAACAATATTGGGCAAACTAAGATATAACAAAAATTTCAAAAACAAATTAAATGCCGATGAGAAGAGTTGGTTGCTTAATAATAAGAGTAAAAATGCACAAAAACTTAGAGATATCGTTGATACTGCTATAGCTGATGAAGATGCATTCTGGGAAGTTTTCTCGACATCTCAACTTTCAAATTTTATAGAAGATATTTGCCGCTTGTATGGCAAAACTAAAAATAATTGGAGAAAGTATCAAAAAATCAACAATATCCCAAAAGAGTATGATTTCCAAAATCCATTTACCGCTGCTTTGAAAGCTTACAAACAAGATGAAAATACTCCTGTAGGAGTTGACTTGGACGGACTATTGGATAGTGTTTCTATTTTTGTTACACGAAGCAATGACGAACAGAAAAATGTTACCTCATTCATGTTTATTGACGAAACAAAAGAGGGAAGTGTTATGGGACTTGAAAAATACAACAATGCTGTCAATTCAATAATAAGTCTTTGCGAACATGCAAAACCATTCAATGAATATTATTATGATGTTTATAAAGAAAATGAGGCAAATTCAAATATAGAGGACAGAGAAAGTGAATAATTAAAAGGGCTTGAAATTCAAGCTCTTTTTCATGCTAAAAATGCGCCAATTATTTGACGCATACAGACTGTTGAAAAAGGGCGCGACCGAAAAATTCAGCGAATTTTTCTTGCTTCGTTTACTGAAAAACACCTAAAAACAGTCATTTAGGAGTACTAAACTCCTGCTTTTAGGCATTTTTCGAGCCTTGCATCCCTTGTTTTTGAGCAGTCTGGTTTATTTGTCTACAGTCTAAAAATGCGTCAAATAATTGACGCATTTTTTGCTTAATAATAAATATCACTTTTATTGCATCTCTAAGTCTTGCTCATCCAGCTCATCTTCTGGCTCATTTTCCGGCTCTTCTGCCCCATTAAAATCGCCAGCAATTTCTTCTTCTTGCTCTTGCTCTTCAACATTTCCTTGAGACACAAAGCCATCATCGGCGCTCTCTCTTTCCTCTTCTTGCTCATTGGCATCGTTGCCGGCTATCTCTTGAGCGGACTCTTCCTCTCTCTCATCAGTATCTCCAGGAGCTTCCTCCATTCTTTGGTCTTGAGCGCTATTTTCACTTTCGTTTGAGGATGGCTGCTCATTCTGTGGCGGCTCTTGCGATGGCCCTTCGTTTACCTCTATAT
>USKO01000002.1 GCA_900555365.1 uncultured Bacillota bacterium | reverse complement strand
TTATCAAGTTATGATTTGACAGGAAGTCTATATCAAACAGAAGATGGCTCTTTGACGCACCTGCCAGATGAAGAGAATACTACGCCAACAGATTTGACATATAAATTTGCTTACTACACCCCAATAAATGCCGAAAATGAAATAACAATTTCATATGTGCCTTTTGCTGATAATGGCTCAATCTTACAGTCATTGACCTTGCAGTACTATCCTTATGAAAAAGTCAGCGAATCAAATACGGTAGATACTGGCAAATTGGTAAATAATAATGGTCAAGGCGAACCTGAAACTGAAGTGAGAACTGAGTTCTACTATACTATAAGTGATACTCCTTCTCAATCATTTAATATTTATACCTATGATGAAAGTGTTACCTATGATTCAGGAGAAGTCCTAACTTTTGACCTCGCACTTGGTTCGACAAATACACCTCTTGCTGGCAGATATGTTCTGACTCGAGAATACGCAACTGAAAATCAAGATGGTGAAAGTGGCAGGGACGCTTATAGTGCTTATGATTATTTTAGAAGAACATTAACATTCGATGTAGACAACTTCTCTTTAATCAGCCCTACAGAAAATATCAGCTCAGGTCAAAACAGTTCGCTTGAAAGTGTTGTTGGTGGGGACATTTTCGTGAATATGTATAGTGGCAACGGAAATACTTCTATTCAAGTTTCCTTCCCTACCTATTCTAATGGCTTGAATAGCGGCTCATTCTATACCGATGACAGCTTTACTGAAACATCAAATGTATCAACCTATGCAGTTTCTGGAGATAAATTACCTATTTCACTCTATATCCCTGGTGTTAAATATACCAAATATAACACTGCAACTTATAACAACAATGGTACAACTTCTTCAGCAACAGGCGACTCATTCACTAACACAGGTGATGACACGCTCGATTTCAATTCCGTTTACAATGACAAACTCTCCTACTATGGCAATGCCTATATTGAGCAGAGAGAAGACGGACTTTGGTATGTAATTGTCGAAGGCGTAATTGATGGAAATGGATATATTAGCGAAAGCGAAGCTCAAAACTATTTAAATAATCAGCTTGCTATTGCCGAATATAGAATCAAAGCCAATATCACTGCCTCTCTTGCAAACGGCACTACAAGATACTACACAAGTGATGGTAGTTTGGTAAATGGTTACTTACAATTCTTTGAAGCAGATAGAAATTTTAATATTACTAACACCACTGCGGTTGAAAATTTCTATTTGGAAGGGAATTACGAAATCACAATCTATCAGGCTTCAAACTTTGGTGAAATGAGCAATTTCTATTCATTATATAAATTTGGATTTGAAATTATTTCACAAGAACCTGACTTTGATATAATTGGCGGTGATGGTTATACACTTAGTGAGGTTGGAGATACAAATACATATTATACCAACTCAAATGAATTAACAATTCAATGGGAAGTACCTACAAGTATTTATAAGGCTAAGATTGACGAAAGTTCAATTCAAATCACATCTACCGAAGGTAGTTTGCCTATCAGCGAAATAACTGGTGACAATATTAGATCCTTCACTATTGACACATCTTCACTTGCAAATAGCTCGAGAACCAACCCTGCCCTCACAATTACAATGCAGTATGAAGGCTATAACAGCAGCTATTACAGACAGGTAAGCAAAACTATTTACTTTGATATATCAGCACCTACTGCAAATCTACAAAATCTTATGGCAAACACTGAAAATGCAACTGGTGGAACATTCACATCAAACTTCCAGTTGCAATCAATGAGAAGATATTTTGACAACGATCATCAAGAAGTGGCAGTAAGTTCAATAAGTGATGTAGCAAATATGAGTTATTCTTACTCTGCAAATACAGGATATTTCCAATATTATAGTTACAATGTTACTACTGATTTCTTCTATGAAACTTTGATGGAAACTGTAAATAATGCTCATTTGAACAATTATAACACTCAATACATCTACTACAAAGAAGTGCCTTCACTTGACTCTTACACTCAAGTTGACAGAGATAGTTTCTCAGCAAATCAATACACCCTTCTTCTTGCTTCAGATAATCTGGGTTTGAGATGCGGATACTATGAAATTGTTGAAAGAGACTATGCTGGAAATATGTGTGTTTACCTTGTATATCTCATAGATACAGATTCACTGCAAGATGATGAAAATGTTACAAATGAGGCTTTAATTTATTCAAATGATACACATGATGAAGACTTCACTATAACAAATGAAGAGATAACATCAGGATATAACATCTATTCAAATTCAGGCTTTACACTTAAAAACTATAATTATATGTCTGATCCTTGGGGAATGATATATGTAAGAATTTCTGGGCAGAATATTATAAGATATATGAAATCTCCTTGGCTGGAAGATGGTTACATCTATCGCATGACGATAAATTCCAGCGGCTACAGTCTAGAATCGGTCACACTTGCATCAATTTTTGCAAATGTGGACTCATCAAGTAACAAACACTCCTTGACGCTGGCAGATAGAACAACTGGAGTGGCTAATCAAGTATATCTTTCTATTATGGACGCCTCAATTAATACTCAAAAAGTTGAAGATCCAAATGGAACAAGTGTAATATTGAACATTTCAGTTCCAACCTTGAGCGAATATCAAAGCACAACCACAAGTTATGTATTCCCTCAGAAGATCACCATTTATAGATTTGATAATACAACAGCGCTCCAAGGAGAATGGACTTTAATCTATATTGCAGATCAATATACTTATGGCACTTGGACCCCTGATCCTTCTACCCCTTCTGATTCAATCACATTTACCACTATAAATTCAGGTTCGACACTTCAGATTGTAATCAACATGGGAAATTATTCAACATCAAAAATAAGATTTGAAATCCTCGATAACTTTGGAAATACAACTACAGTCATCCAACTTGCAAATGAAGTTGCATATAATGAAATCAGTGGTGATGGTGAAATTTATCAGACTACCGAAAACGATGGTTCTATAACTTACATCTCTGATCAAGCTATAAGGTTCTCATATAATAATCTGCTTTACAATGTTGCTATCTTCGATGCGGATAATCAAAATATCACTCAAAATCTGATTCCAAATGATAATCCTGCTACAAATATCTCTTACTACACATTATCCCCTACCACAGAAAACATTTGGGACGATTACTATAGAATAGAAATTACAGATAGCGAAACTGGTCTTCCTATAAAAACACTTCATCTGCGACTATACTATGTACTGCCATTCATTACAGGTCAATATGTGGAAGTTTCAAATGGCGGAATATTGTTTAGTGATAACAGCTCTCAACCTTTAACCGATTTTGGAGATCTTGGACCAACAACTGTTTACTATGAAGGTAGACCGTATACTGCTAATGCTAAATCTTTAACCACCTATTCTCAAGTTGTTACTCTTCGTTTTAAAGATGGTCAAAGCTATGCATACGAAGGCTTACACTCTTACCAAGATGGTTACAGCTATAGCGTTTATCTCTCTAGTGACAATGGTCAAACATGGACTAATATTAATAGTTCAACCTCAGCAACAACAGCCTATGCGATCAATGGCAGTGGAGTTTATACCATTCTTATCAAATATGATAGTGATGAAATCTTCTCAGATATTTGCCAGATTTATCAGATAAATATCTTAGATAGTGAAGCTTCTTACTATTATATTACTGTAGATGGGCTTGAGGTAACTCGAAGCGACATCAAATTTACTGATCAAAATGGAAGAGAATATGAGGTCAACTATATAGTTGGAGTAAACTACTCAGATAAGAACAACAGACTTGCAATTATTGCAAATGAAGAACTTGGAGTAACCTACTCTCTCACTTCTACTCAAACTACTGGAACTGAGGTCTATGTTGAAATTTACCACTATGAATGCACTCAAGCTCGCGGCGATTTCACTATCATCTATATAGAAGAAAACGATAATTTTGTAAGTCAATTTACTTATGAAACTGCAAGCGGAACAGATGAGAGCATCAAAACAAGCTCTTCAGTTGTGGTAGTGGCAAACAATGAAACTGAAAGTAACTTTGACAGATTGAAACTCGAATTCACCTCTTACTATGGAATTGAGGAAAATGCTATCAACATTGAAGTTCTTAAATTGTTCAATGGTTCATATGTTCAAATCTATCCTACCAAGTATACAGATGGCGACTTGTCCTATGTTTATCTTGATAGAGCAGGTTCATACAGAGTTAAGTTATATGACTCCTGCACTCCTGCAAATGTGCAACAGTTCAGAAATGGAGAATATCTTGATATAATCTTCTTGAACTATACTCCATTCATTATTACATATACCGACAGCTCTCAGGAGGAGTCAACTCAAGTACAAAGCGAATTTGTTCAAAATGCTGTATATAACGGTTCTGTGACTTTAAGTATGACCAATCTTTCCACTTATTACCAACTTGCTGGTTATCCTGTAATTTCAGTAAAACTTAATGGCAAAGACTTTACAGATTTTGAATCAAGAAACAATGTCTACACTTTCACTCAACCTGGTTACTACTCTATAGTATTTACAGCAACAAGTACAACAGGCATTCCTATTCGTCAACAAGAATTTAATTTCACAATTTTAAATGCAAGCGAATCAAGATATGCCTATGAGTTCCCACAATTCGAAACTTACTACGTTGAAAAAGTTGTTAAGGATAATATAGACATTACAGACAATTTGGTGGAAATATCAAATCTTGCAACTGTTACAATAGACGGCAAAAAATATCTTTCAGAACTTATTGTTAATTATTTGGATGAAAAAACTGGTGCAGGACGCTATCAGGTAACAATCAACACAAATGATAACGCTTATAGTAATGTCGCAGACAGCAGCTTTACATTTAGTTTCTGGATAAATAAAGCCACTCCTCCTCTTAACATTTCTGTTGCAGAGGGTCAGAGCACAACAGACAACATTACAGTTTCATTCAATGTTCAAAATCTGTATGATGCTATCGGGGAATGCTATTTGCAAATTGGCAGCACAAGACTTGATATTACTGAAGAGACTATTCCTACTCTTGCAGCTAACTTAACATATACTATCGATCAGGCAGGAACTTACTACATTCAAGTTTATTCAATGAGTGGGCATCTATTGTATTCATACAAAGTTATAAAAGATGATCCATTAAATGCTTTTGCAATTATTGCAATCGTACTGGGCGTTATCGCAGTTGGCGCAATTATTGGAATAACAATTGCATTGAGAAAGAGACAGAAGGTTAAATAATGCAAAGAAAAGTTGAAGAATTTAATAAAAAAGTAAAACTTTCGCATAAAAAAGAGATGCCAATTCTTGCAAGGATTGGCTCTCTTTAAAGCGAGATTAGAGAACTTACCAAGGAAGTGCTAAAAGCAAGCAAATATGGCACTCTTCCATTTGTAAAAAATGAAGAATTTGAAAATGAATTCGGTGATGTTCTTTATAATCTTTTATCACTTGCCAATGAAACAAATATTGATGTTGACAAGGTTTTGAATAAGGCTATTGAAAAATATGAAAAACGCTTGTTAGCAAAAAACAATATGGGCAGCAAAAAAGATACTAAATAAAACAGTATCTTTTTTTATCTACAGTTTATTGGTTTAAAAAAAATAAAAGCTCATATTGCTAAATAAGATGTTTTTTTAGCTTGCATAAGTATAATTTCTAGCTTGCATAAGTATAATCAAAATAAAAAAAAGATGGCACACTCAATATGTCATCTTTTATTTTTATCTTTTATTACATTGTTACATTGATTTTAATTCCAGGTCCCATTGTCGATGCAATTGCAACATTTTTGAAATATTGACCTTTTGCTGCAGCTGGTTTGGCTTTGATGAGTGCTTCTATTACTGTGTTGAAGTTATCGATAAGTTTTTCTTTACCAAAGCTTACTTTACCTAAAATAACATGTACATTGTTTGTCTTGTCAAGTCTGTATTCCACTTTACCTGCTTTAGCATCATTGATTGCTTTTGTTACATCCATAGTAACTGTTCCACTCTTTGGATTTGGCATTAAACCTTTAGGTCCAAGTACTCTTGCCACTCTTCCAACAAGTCCCATCATATCAGGAGTTGTGATACAAACGTCAAAATCAAGCCATCCACCCTGGATCTTAGAGATAATTTCTTCAGCGCCAACATAATCAGCACCTGCTTTTACTGCATCGTCAGCCTTGTCGCCTTTTGCAATAACAAGAACTTTAAGCTCTTTTCCAGTTCCATGAGGTAGTATACATGTTCCTCTAACCTGTTGATCAGCATTTTTTCCATCAACGCCAAGTCTAACATGAAGTTCTACTGTCTCATCAAATTTAGCTTTTGGAAGTGATAAAAGTGTGTCAATTCCACTTGCTATATCAAATGTTTTTTGTTTTACAAGCTTGGAAGCTTCTGCATGTTTTCTACTCTCTTTCATATCTTCCTCCCTTATTCTACAACAGTAACGCCCATACTTCTTGCGGCGCCTTCGATCATTGACATAGCTGACTCAATTGATGTGCAGTTTAAATCTGGCATCTTAGTTTCTGCGATCTGTCTGATCTGCTCTTTTGTAATACTTCCGACTTTTGTTTTGTTTGGTACTGCTGATCCCTTTTCAATTCCAATAGCTTTCATAATTAAAATAGCTGCTGGTGGAGTCTTGAGTACAAATGAAAAGCTTCTATCTGCATAGATAGTCACTACAACAGGAATAATTAGTCCTGCTTGAGAAGCTGTCTTCTCATTGAATTCTTTTGTAAAGCCTGCGATATTAATTCCATGTGGACCTAGTGATGAACCAACTGGAGGTCCTGGAGTGGCTTTACCTGCTGGCAACTGTAATTTTACAACTGCCGAAATCTTTTTCTCTGCCATTTTTCTCCTCCTTTTGTGGTGTACAAGTGGTTGCAGTTCCACTCTCCCACGATTTTTCAAAGCAAAATTCTTTTGCCTGTATAATTAAGTGCAATTGCACATTATACCAAATTAATTGTTAATCTTGCGTACTTGTGATGTTTCAACATCAACTGTTGTCTCACGACCGAACATCTCTACCACAACTGATGCAACACCAGTTTCTGCATTGACTTCTTTGACTTGACCAACCATTCCATTCAATGGTCCGCTTATAATCTCAATTCGGTCGCCCGCTTGCAGATCAATTTCAACTTTTATGTTTTCAAGTCTTAACTTTCTTACTTCCTCGTCCGTTAAAGCAAGAGGTCTGCCCTTTGGCCCTACAAAACCAGTAATTCCCCTAGTTCTTGTAACATTGTGCCATAGGTCATCTGCGTATTTCATTTTTACTAGAATATAGCATGGCATTGCCTTTCTTTGAACAAGCCTCTTCTTGCCATTTTTCTCTTCAACAACATCTTCCATAGGGATAATTATATCAAAAATTCTATCTTGCAAGTTGAATTTCTCAACCACTGTTTCAAGATTCTCTTTTGCAACATTTTCATATCCTGAAAAAGTGTGAAGCACATACCATTTTTCTGGCAAGCTATCTACAAACTCTTTATATGTTTTTTCATCTTCGCTAAGCTCTTCACTAGCAACGGCGCTTACCTGTTCATTTTCAAGAAGCTCTTCCCCGCCTTTTACGCTTGCGTCTTCAACATTTTCGTTTATTTTATTTTCTTCCATAAAATTCCCTCTTAATTTCTCAACAATCCTACCAGATAATACATACCAGTATCAATACCAAAGATAACTATTGCAAAAATAATAACAACTACAAGTACGACGCCAGTTTTTTTACAAACCTCGCCGAATGTCGGCCAAGTAACTTTTTTAAGCTCAGAAAAGGTTTCTTTAGCTTTACGCTTAAATTTGCCTTTTTCTTTCTTTTCTTTTTTGGCCTTTTTGTTGTCTTTAACAGCCTTATCTGTTTTGGAATTATTGTCTTTTACCTGATCCTGTGTTTTTGTTTTAGTTTCCTCTTTCATACTAGCAGTCTCGACGACTACATTTTCGCTCATAGATTGCTCTGATACTTGATCTTCACTAAGAGATGTACTAGAAAGTATAGGGGTATTCTTTACTCCTGATGACTTTTTAGATTTCTTAGATTTCTTGTTTTTTGACATAAATCCCCCAAAAGATTATTTTGTTTCTTTGTGAACTGTTCTTTTGCCACATCTTGGACAGAATTTTGTAATTTCAATTCTTTCTGGATTTGCTGTTGTATTCTTGCTTGTTGAATAATTACGCTCTTGGCATTCTGTGCAAGCAAGTGTAATTGTTTTACGTTTTGGTGCTGCCATTTTCTTTCTCCTAACAAAAAACTAACACCCCCATCGCGAGTGTTAGCATTATAATATCATAACAAAGAATTATTGTCAACAATTTATTAATGATTTTTTAAAAGTAACTGAAAAAATATTTCATTATTTTAAAGTTTTGACATGATTTGATTATATTCTTGATAATCATTTAAAAACTTTATATTTTATTTCATTTTTATATCTTTATCTGTGATTGTAGCATCAATTAGCATGACATATTCATCTGGTTTTGTTGTCTTTTTTACCATCTCAAAATCAGTAGGCAAATTGTAATCAAATTCATACTTTTCTGCACAGATAAAATATGCTTTCAGACATTCTTTAGCATATAAATATGCCTCTTCAACAATTGTCCCATCAGTTGATATGTCAAGATCAGGGAAGAGCACCCTGAAAATATCGTCTTCGTTATCTTTTATAAACACAGCAGGATATATAAATGTCTTCATGTAACTTGCTCCTTATGTTATTCTAACATAAAAAAAGTGTTTTACAAAATAAATTAAACACTTTTTTATATTTTTTTTTAGCATAATAAAATTTCGTTTATAACTATTTCATGTCAAATAACATATGCAAATTTTAATGCTAAAATAGCCAATAACAAGGGAAAAAGTGTTTTTTTGACTTTTATTAAAGCTTTTGCTTTCTTTCCTTAAAGTTATTAGACTTATTTATTCTATGCATTAATTATGATCTTTATCCCAGCAGCAGTTCTTATATTTTTTACCGCTTCCGCATGGACAAGGGTCGTTCCTTCCCGCCTTTGGTTTGTTGTTGTAGATTGTCTTTTGAACATGAAGTTTCTTTTTCTTTTCTGCCTCTGCCTTTTCCTCTGGCGTCAACTCTTTACCGGTAAATACTATTTTAACTGGCTGTGGTGCAGGTTCGCTTGGGCGTTCTCTAATTTGAGCATTTAAAAGCACTTTGCAGGTGTTTTCCTTGATCTTATCTATCATATTGTCAAACATCTCAAAGCCTTCCTTTTTGTAGGCAAGAACTGGATCTTGCTGACCAAATTGTCTTGATAGAATCTCGTCTTTCATTATCTGCATATCTTCAATCTGGCTCATCCAATTTATGTCAACCATTCTCAAGAGCACATTTCGCTCTATTGCTTCAAAATCAAGCCCCATAGCCTTGATGTTCTCTTCGCGCTCTTTATATCTTTTAAGAACAATGTCTTCAACCTTATCTATAATATCTTGACAGTCGCACCCTTCAATAAAGTCATCATTTACTATCTCGCTGTCCTTTTCAATCAAGCCATTTTCAAGTTCTCTTTTTAAAGCCTCAATATCCCATTCATAATAAGGACGATCATCATCAATCACTTTATTGACTGATTTTGTGATCACTTCTGGGAACATTCGTAAGATTTGGTCGTGAACAGGCTCACCATCAAGTACTTTATTTCTTTCTGAGTAAATTATCTCTCTTTGCTTATTCATAACATCGTCAAAGCGTAGCACGGTCTTTCTGATGCTAAAATTTTGAAGCTCAATTCTTCTTTGTGATGCTTCAACCTGTTTTGCAATAGCCTTCATTTGAATTGGTGTTGAGTCGTCAATTTTAAAGAAGGCTAAAATACTGCGCAGCTTGTCAGTTGCGAATCTTTTAAAAAGATCGTCGTCTAAAGAGAGAAAGAAAATGCTTGATCCAGGATCGCCCTGTCGTCCACTACGGCCTCGAAGCTGATTGTCAATACGCCTTGATTCATGTCTTTCAGTTCCAATGATATGAAGTCCGCCAAGCTCCTTGACTTCTTCCTTTTCCTTATCAGTTTCTTCTTTGTGTTTTTTATATAGCTTTTGATATTCCTCTCTAGCTTTATTTAACTCTTCATCGTCCACATAATTGAAGGCCGTAGCATATGAGATCTGCTCCTCGCTGAAGCCCTTGTCTCGCATCTCTTTTGTCGCCATAAATTCTGGGTTTCCACCAAGAAGAATATCGGTACCTCTTCCTGCCATGTTTGTTGCAATGGTTACCGCACCTTTTCGACCGGCTTGCGCAACAATTTCACTTTCTTTTTCGTTGTTTTTAGCATTTAGCACCTGATGTTTTACTCCAGCATGCTTGAGTGCTTTAGAAATTAATTCTGATTTATCAATATTGATAGTACCAACAAGCACTGGTTGTCCTTTTTCTTGGCAGTCTTTTATCTCTTCAATAATAGCATTGATTTTCCCGCCCTCAGTCACATACATAATGTCAGGATAATCTATTCGCTGTTTTGGAAGGTTTGGCGGAATAGTCACAACATCAAGATTGTATATTGTTCTAAACTCGCCCTCTTCAGTCTTTGCAGTACCTGTCATACCTGAAAGTTTTGAATAGAGTCTGAAAAAGTTTTGGAAAGTAATAGTTGCAAATGTCTGGTTTTCATCCTTGATGTCAACACCCTCTTTAGCTTCAATTGCCTGGTGAAGACCAGAGCTAAATCTTCGCCCTGGAGAAAGTCTGCCTGTAAACTCATCGACAATTATAACTTCTCCATCTTTAACTATATAATTCTCATCAATATGCATGATAAAATTTGCTCGCAGTGCATTGTTGATATAGTGATTAATTTCAAGATTGTTTATATCTGAAAGATTGTCAACATTGTAGAAGCGTTCAGCCTTAGTAATTCCGCTCTCAGTAAGATTTATCTGCTTGGTTTTGATATCTATCTCAACATCTTCATCTTTTTTCAATGTTTTAGCAAACTTTTGAGCTACAGCATAGCCATCTGTCGATTTTCCACCTCTGCCACTGATGATAAGAGGCGTTCTAGCTTCATCGATTAAAATGCTATCAACCTCATCGACAATGGCAAAATTAAGCCCTCTTTGCACTCTTTCATTTCTTGTTCTTGCCATGTTGTCACGAAGATAATCAAATCCAAGCTCATTATTTGTGGTATAAGTTATGTCAGCAAGGTATGCTTTCTTTTTTTCTTCGTCTTTTTGTCCATTTAAGGAAACGCCTACAGTTAAGCCTAAGAATTTATAGACCTTACCCATCCACTGCGCGTCACGCTTTGCAAGATATTCATTGACAGTAACAATATGCACGCCTTTGCCAGTTATTGCATTCAAATATGCAGGAAGTGTCGCCACCAAAGTCTTACCCTCACCTGTTGCCATTTCAGCAATTCTGCCTTGATGCAAAGCAATTCCACCAAGAAGTTGCACATAGAAATGCCGCATATTTAAAACTCTCGATGCAGCTTCTCTTACTACTGCAAAGGCCTCTGGCAATAGATCATTTAAACTTTCACCCACTTTGTAGCGCTGCTTAAACTCATCTGTGCATGCCCTTAATTGTTCGTTTGAAAAATCTTTATACTTATCTTCTAAAGCTACAATCTTATCAGCTATTTTCTTCAATTTCTTAATTTGAGCCTTATTTTCATTTCCAAAAAGTGCCATTATTTCTCCTCTAAAATATAAAAATCGCTAATTTCTATTATTTTAACAAATTTTTGCTAAAAGTCAAAGTTTTTAGTCATTCTAATCTTCTTTTCTTTGTAAAATTTGTATAATTTTGAATTATTTTTCAAAATCATCTTGACAAATATCCCCTCCCGACTATAATTAAAATATATTGAAATTAATTACTTTTAATTAGCTAAAAATAAGGGGGATAAAATGAAATCTTTTCAAAAATTAAAAACAAATCTTTCTAATTTTAAATCTAAAATCCAAGAGAAACTTTCTGATCAATATGGCAAAGTGAAAAATGTCAATTTCTATTCCATGCATGACTTTACAACATCTCCAACGATCGCAAATGGACAGATAGTTTCAGGAAAACGCAATGTCGACAATAAACGCGAAATTGCTAGACACAATTATCTGAATCTTTTTGAAAACTCATTCAAGAATAAGTCTATAAGTGACATTATTGACTATATTACAGGTAAAAATCTACTTAAAAACTTCTCTAATGCAGGCGAGATCGAAAAACTGAATCGAGAAATAGAATCTTTAAACCTTGAAGAGAAAAGTGTTAGCGTGACCCCTAAAACCTTAACAATTGATGATATTTACAACAGCTTGGGTGCACAATGCTTAGTTCCAGTTGATGGCAAATTTACTGGCAAAACACTTAGAGCTTATCATATGGTTGCAAATAGGACTCAGGCAATTTACAGGGCTGTGTCATTTATAAAAACTAACATGCAAGCAATTTATAACAAATGCGAACTTGATGCAGACGAGACTTCTCCAAATAGTAAGCAAAAATTAAGCACACTACTTAATATAGTAGAAACTTATATAAACACCTACTCTTCTTATACAGATTTCTATCTTACAGACCTTCAAAATTCGTTAATTTATACTGATAACGATGCTAACGCTTATAATGAAGATGATGTTTTATCTAGAGGCTACGAAATTGCACAGATTCGATGTACAAATCTTGTCAGAGCAAATCTTGAAAGCGACAAAGGTTTAGTTGATGATGCTAAAGAGCTACTTAAAAAAGCCGACCAAAATGCAAAAGATTTTGTTGACCTTGTATCTGAAGCGCAACGCTTAAAGGAAGAGAGCATCTCATATAAAGAGCAAATTGAAAATATAAACAATCAAAATGAAAAAAATCAGCAAATAGCAGATGTCATCAAAGAAGCTTACAAATCTATTGATAAATCCTGCGAAAAAGAAATAGAAAAGGCTTGGATAGGCACTGGAGCAGACAAAGATATTGCAAGTAAAGCATACGAGCGACAAAAACAAATTATTAATGCACTACGCGATGTCGCTAACGACTTTAACTTTTTTGAAGTTGTCGGTGAAAGTTCAGAAAAAGCAGTTACACTTTTATCTTTTGATGGAGCTGACGCCACTTTCACACCTGAAGATTGCATCATTTCCTATAATGACAATACAAAGATTGAAGGCTTAAACGGGTTACAAGAAATTTTGGTAGCATATCAAAATGATGATGAACTTAGCGAAAAACAAGATATTTTAAAGACATTTACATTTAACACTCAAGATGGTAAAATTGAAAACAAAATCTTAACAAATGAACAAGTACAGATAATGAATAGCCTCTATCAAAAATTAAAAGCATATTATGATGCAAATGGAAATCTTAAAGATTTTGGCTACAAATCTGCAACTCATTCAATACCTGAAACTACCCTTGACAATATCAATGCAATTTTTGAAAATGATTTTAAAAACAATTCTTCTTTTGAAAACTTGACAAGCGAACAAGTTGACGCACTGCATATGTTTATTCGAAACTTTGAGCCAGTTAAAGGCTTATTCAGCAAAAATGAAATTGTTCAATATGAAATTGACTCAAAACTCATTGATTTTATTTCCAAAGAAGCAAACTGCAAAAATGTAATTGATTTTATCAATCTTAAAGCAGTTGAGAAAAACTTGAAAATTGCTAACTCTTATATTAAACGAAATAAAACACTAGCAAATAATATTGATATTAAAATGCAAGCAAATAATGCTGGAGCAGAAAATGATTTAAGCGAGGCAAGAAATATTAAACAAGAAACAGAAAAGCTTTTGATTAAACAAGAAGCCATTTCAAAAGAAGTTCAAGACTTTAAAGATGATGCTAATAAAATAATTAAAAATATCGCAGATAGTATGATCGTTCCTAGCTACCAAGAGCTTTCAATCACAGAAGAAATTAATCTTGATAGTGCACAAGAAATTGAAAATCAAGAGGACAATAGACAAACTATAAGACTTAATTTAACACAATATACAAATACTCTAGCTGAAAACTCAGATAAGGCAAAAATCGTTGACATTTACAAGAAGTTCTTAACTAGCAAGCAAAAAACTTCTTTGACCGAATTTATCAAAGAATTTGATATGAAATCTCAAAATTTAAAAACAAAAGAAGAAGATATGTATATTGAAAAATAGAAAATGGGGCAATTGTCCCATTTTTTTATATACTGCTCCCCTCACTTACTTGACAAGTAGAAATATTGATGTTATTATATAATAAAACAATATTTCTATAATATAAAGAGGTTGATATGGCAAATTATCCATGCAATATTTCGAATAAAATTAATATATTATCATCGAATGGAGAGAAAATATCTATCGAACAAAATATCACTATGCACGATGATATAGATGAACAAAGCAAAGTTCTTTTTGATTTTCAAGAAATATCTTACAAAAAAGATGGAGTTTTCAATCAATCCATTGCAAAAGTAATTCAAGAAAACGACAAAAATTATCTCGAACTCAATCTGAAAGATAAGGTCAATAAACTTCCAGAGGGAATTGATCAAGATCTTGTTGAAATGTTAAGCAAAGACCACCTTGAAATTAACTGTCCACCTCCTGCTCTTTCGATGGAAAGTAGAGGTAGTGAAATAATTGTTTCAATTTCTTCAAAAGATGGCAGACCTTATACTATTTCTATAGGCGCATCAGCTATAAAATTTCAATATCAAGACAAAGAAGGTAAAGACAGCTGCGCAATAATCAATCTTGATCCAAAAGAAAGTCACATCAATATATCGATGCAACGAAAAGTTGTTGAAGAAATGATAAAAGGAGACAATCCTTTATATAAACCTACTAAAATTCAGGCAATTTCCACCAAAGACTCAATACCTCAGTCTCTTTTATATCTTTATTTTCAAGGTATTGCAGAAAACTCAAGTGTTAATATAGGTAAATATGAAATTTGCCAATGCAATTTTAACAATAATGATCCATATTTCTTTGTAAAAAGAGAAAATGATACACTGCTATACACTAATGGAGGCTTTAAAAAATGCTCTAACTTTTTCTTTCAACATGACACTGAACCTAACAGTCAACCTGCTCTAATTATAGAAGGAAGTGGTTCTAAAAATAGGCCTTACTATAATGTTCCCATTTCAAATGAAGAGAAATTTAATAAGGCATTTCAGCTTATGTGTGATAGTGCAGAGCTGCAATATCATGATATAAGGACAGAAAAACTTAAACCACAAGATGGACCTAGACAAATTGACAATGAAATCATAAAAGAAAGAATCAAAGATCCTTATTCTTTTAACGGAGATATTCGCGAATACGCTTCCCACAAATTTGATTACAGAACAAAAAATATTGATCAAACTCAAATAAATGAAGCAAGTAAAGATGAGGGCAATGTAATTTACAACAATCTTTTTATAATCAACTCTAACATGGGTAACCAAACAGTAAATCACTTGCACAATTCTAATATTGACGAAGGCGGCGACAGTGGCGCTGATGAAAAACCTGTAAAAGAAACTGATGTAGACAAAAGCGCTCCAGAAGATACTCAAGGCATAGCTTCAAATTCATCTCAAGCACCACAAGAAAGTGAGGCCGATGCTACACAGAATGCTGATGCTCAGCCAACTCCTACTGAAGATAAACCAAAAGCATTTACTAAAAAACATAGAAAACATATTGAACCTAGAGGTCCACGCCAACGCGGCGAGAAAAAGGAGTTTAAAGATACAGCAGAAGCTGTAGGAAATACTTTGATGGGTGTCGGTATTTGGCTTGGAATTTGCTGTATGATTCCAGGTGTCAACATCATTGCAGCTTTCGTTGCTATTGGACTTGTTGTTGGCGGAGGTCTATTAAACACTTACGCAGATAAAATAGCATATAGACCTTTCCTTGCAGCCGAGCGAAAAGTAAGAGAATACGAACAAGAAGAGGCTGACAATGCCGAATTTAAAGAACAATTTATTGAAAATGAACACACTTTAGAAAATTATCATGCACTTTCAAATGAAAAAATTGCTACTCTTGAAAATATGATGTCAGCTCCAGAAAATGGCGGCAACTTTGTAGCACATACTTTTGCAAACATCTATAATCAAAATGGTGCAAACTTTGTAAGACGAGAGGGACAAGCTGAAAATTATGGCGTGCAAAGCTTAAATAGTCTTGAATCACTGCAGCTAAAACAAAATATTGCTAACGACCTTCAAAGAATTAGGACAGAAACAAATGCAGATGTTAAGAGTCAACTTATTAACAACTTCTCGCTAACTTATTTTACATCACTCTCTCATAGCCAAACTCGTGAAATTGAGCATATGTTCACCTCTGACCACGACCAAGAACTTGCACAGTTTATTGCCGCTTTAAACGAAGCAAACAAAGCTCAAACCACTGAAAATACCCTATATCAATCTCAGAAAAATGAAATTACAAACGCAAATGAAAAACGAATTAGATATCTATTCTCTCATGCCGAACTTTCGCCAGAAGAGCGAATTCATTTCATTGATAGGTATGGTCAGACAATTCTTCAAAATTATTCTATGAATGGCAATACCTCATATGAAAAAATTGAAAATCTAATTGACAGCTTGCCTCCTAAAGAGAGAGAAGCAGCAGCATTAAAATTTAATCAAGTAGCACTCGCAACTCGTGAAAAATTTAATGATTTATCGCTTATTGCAAATGCGCAGCATGATAAAACTGAAGCGCTTAATAATCTTGTTCAATATCAAAAAGAAATCGTTTCTACATCAAATGAAGAAAATTATGCATTTTTCTCACAATGCCAAGATGCTACCATTCAATTTTTAAACAGTTATACAAATCAGGCTTATAGCAAATCAAGGGAGAAGTTTGCTGAAAAATTCACTTTCCAAAAAGATGGAAAAACTATTCTTCCTGCAATTTCTAATCCTAACGAAGTTGTAATGTTTAAAAGAATGGAAAGTTTTGTAGGCAATATTATTCAGAAAGACAAAAACGATAAAGAAACTGAAGAGCTTATCACCTACCAGAAAGTAAAGAATGAGCTTTTTAAAGAATTTTACTCTCAAGAGGTTGCACAGGCCTATATCGAAGATAGAAAAAATAAGATGGGTCTTGATGGAATTGCTCCAAACTCTACTTTGCTTGCATACTCAAAGAGCAACTCAACCGAAGAAATAGCATCCAGACTTGCAAAACAAGATATTTTGCAGTTTTTGGAATCTTATGCACTGGCTGGCAATGAAAATAAAGACGAAGAAATTAAAAAACTTTCTAAACTTAGCCTGATAGAACTTGCTTCTAGAATCAAATTGCCAGAAGAAAAAGAGGAGGGAAAATCCGAAAACTCTCAACAATTAATTGCTATTCTCTCAAATGGCGAAAAGCAAATTAAGAGATATCCGACTAAGGAAACCTCTCAAGACTATGTCAAAGCTTTTGATAAAGCTAAAAACGCAGCCATCTATGCTAGTGCATGCAAGGGCTATAACGATTTATATGTTGACAAAGTGACTCAAATTTCCCATGGGTTAGAACAATTGTCTCAAACAAAATCAAATGTTGAGATAGTTGAAAAGAATGGTAAGATAACATTTAGTTATAAAAGCCATGATAAAAATGGCAATGTAATAACTACAAAATCCTCGCTTGCCATCTTTACAATGAGATACCCTCACCTTAAAAATCTGCCACTTTCAACTCAAAAGAGCATAGTATCAATTTTGCTAAACGCTAATTTTAAATATACTGAGTCACTTAAAGAAAAAATTACTGAAACCGATCCTAAACAAGCAGCCGCTCATCAAGAGAGGCTAGAAAGATATCAAAACACATACAAAATGGCTGGGAATTTAGCTTTAAGTATAATGCAGGGAAATTACCAAGATGCCTTATACCACGCAACCTATCTATCAAGTTTTGGCGGAGAAGAGATATCTTATGCAAAAGATTCTGCAAAGCGCCTCAATCAATCTATTAAAGCACATATTCATACAAATGAGGTCCTTCAGGCTTTCAGAGAAGAGCAAAATGCTCAACTTAAAGAGTTCTTTGAATCAACTGCTAAGGCATCCCCTGATAGAACTGCCGCAAGTATCATTAAAGAAGGACTTGAAAAATATGTTGGTATAAGTGAGCTTAAAACTGGTGCAAAATATTATGACATTGTAAACAGATATTTCCCAGAAGCAGTATCAGACAAAGAAAAGATTGAAGCTTTTGATAAATTTATTAAAGAAAATCAAGAATTAATTGAAAAGCAAACTGAGCTTACAGCTTCCTGCTATTATTCAAATATGGGTAAAGAGTTTGTGGATAAAGAGATTAGAAGACAATATAAAGGAATTGATGATAAGACAATTCCAACATACAATAACTATATTCAACTCTTTACTGATTTTGGATTAGATAAAGATAAAATTGCTCAAACTTTTGCAGAAGCTGAAAGTTTCCAAAGCGCAGTAGATTCTCTGCTCAAAGATGCCGGAGTAAGCGAAAAAGATATCAAAAATTACAAGATCAAAAAGGACAAAATCAAGATCAGTCAGTTTGATGATGTTACAAAAAATCTATACAATCTCTATAAGGAGAGATATAACCTAAACGAAACATATAATCAATATGATCAAATCGTTAATAATCTAATATCTCACGATATCGATCCTCAATTTAATAAAGAGACTTTAGAAAAACTTCAAAATCTCGATAAAGATCTCCTTGCAAAAGCTGGAATTGATATTAATGAAGCTTTGGGAATTATATCTAAAGAAGAATTCTCAAAAGGAGACTTGATAAACTTATATGTGTCATCTGATGAAATATATATTTTTGCTTTTAATATTTATGTATATAATCTGCATACGAAGCGTTTCACAGTGCTATCCGTTCCACAGCATATAAAACGTGAACAATTCATGAATGCACAACCCGTTTATGCGGATAATAAATACATCTATATACTAAGCTATAAGAACTTGTTGCGAATTGGAAAAGCCAATAAGAACATTCAATCACTTTTTAGTGTATCAGACAATGAATCTCTAACTTCGGCATGTGTTGATTGTCAAGGGGATTTTTGGATAGGTAGTGATTATTCCTTGTATTGCTATAGTCCTCAAAGTAATCAAACAAAGAAAATTCAGAATGCATTTTTCCATAACATTCAGAGTCTGACTTCTGATAACAAAAATCGTATTTGGATAGGGCTTAACAATATGTTGCTATCTTATAATATATCTGAAAAACGTATTGTAATGCTAGATGAAACAGATGGTGTTAAACCTAACGGATATATTTTTACTCCTATGCCAATGTCTGTTAGTAATAATATTTATATTGGTGGTACGCAAGGGTTGACTATAATAAATAAAGACATTGAAATGTCTGATAAATTTCCACCAACCGTTAATTTGCTCAATGTGAGTTTGGATGGTAGAGACATTACCAATAAAGTAACACATGATAAGAAACTGATAGTGCCGTACAAACATTCATCTATTAACTTCAAAGTAATTGTAGATGAAGATATACCATTCCATAAACATCTTTTTAATTATACACTAGAAGGAGATACACCGAGAAAAATCCAAAGCTATTCCAGAAAAATTGAATTAGGTATTTTAAGACCTGGCGACTATACGCTTCTTGCCAACTGTAGTTCTAATGAAAATTGGAGTAAAACATCTACGTTACTATATATTCACGTTGAAGGTCCTATATGGCAAAGATCATGGTTCGTAACTTTTTGTGTAATTCTATTCATATCTATTTGCATAGGCGCAATACGATTAATGCAAAAACAAATGAACCGTAAACTAAAGCTTGCGATAGCTAAAAATAAACGTGAACAAGAAGATCAATTACGTTTCATTACTCGACTAAACGATATTATCGACAATAATATAGATAAGCCTGATTTGGATAATTTGTTTTTGCAAAAAGAGATGTCAATGGGGCGTACTTCTCTTTATAATAAGCTTAAACAAACAACGGGTATGGGCACAAGTGAGTACATAAATCTGCGTAGAATTAAAAAAGCCGAAGATTTATTGTTAAACACTAACCTTAGTGTTTCGGAGATATCCGATCGTCTTGGTTTTACTTATCAGCGTTATTTTAGTACTATCTTTAAAAAGGTGAAAGGAGTGTCACCTTCACAGTTTCGTAATAATAATGGAGGAAATGATTAATATTGACTCCAAAGCGATTATCTATTTCTTTAGTGAGTGCATCTTAACGTAACCGAAAACTGTTAACTTTGCAACGGAACATTAAAGAATATGCATATTATGAAGATATATGTTTGGATAATTGCTTTGCTTCTTACGTTTTCATCGTGTGGAAGCAAGAAGCAGAACGAGGAACAGCGCGCCACTATTACGGTGAGCATCGAGCCGTTGCGTTTCTTTGCTGAGGCTATCGCCGGAGATAAGTTTAGTGTAACAAGCTTGGTGCCCGAAGGCAGTAGTCCTGAGACGTACGACCCTACGCCGCAGCAATTGATAGCGTTAGGTAAGAGTACAGCGTTTTTACGCATCGGATATATCGGTTACGAACAGGTGTGGGCTGATAAGTTGCAGCAGAATGCGCCGAATGTGAAGTTCTTTGATATGTCGGAAGGCATTGACTTGATAAAAGAAGATGATATTGAGCACCACGGACATGTGCATGTGGGCGGGGTGGAACCTCATATTTGGAATTCGGTACGTAACGCTGATATCATAGCAGATAATGTGTATCGTGCTTTGTGTAATGTAGATTCTGAACATCAGGCTTATTTTGCGCAAAAACTCGACTCGCTGAAACAGGTTATCCGTACCACAGACGAACAAGTGAAAGCGTTTTTGCTTGATAGCCAGTGCGCCTTTCTT
>USKO01000001.1 GCA_900555365.1 uncultured Bacillota bacterium | reverse complement strand
TTTCGAGCGCAAGCCTTCGCTAGTTTCTCTACAGTCTGTTAATTTGTCGACACACGGAAAGCTGGCATAATTCCGGCTTTTATATTCAAAAGGCATATTGCCTTTTTGAATGGCTTTTCGCGCAAATTCTAATAAAAAAACACTAGAACATCTAGTGCTTTTATTCAAACTTTTCTTATAATCCATATTTTTTATTGAATTTCTCAACATTTCCGCTAGTATCAACAATCTTCTTTTTGCCAGTATAGAAAGGATGGCATTTGTTACAAATATCAATGCTTAAAGTATCGCCTTTAACATTTGATTTTGTTTTAAAAGTGTTTCCACAAGCGCAAGTTACGGTTACTTCATGATAATCTGGATGAATATCTTTCTTCATAATTTGCCTCCTTAAATTAATCTCCAACATATGGGAGCAATGCTATATTTCTAGCTCTCTTTATAGCTGTGCAAAGTTCTCTTTGATGATATGCGCAAACGCCTGTCTGTCTTCTAGGTAAGATTTTGCCTTTTTCGGTAATATATTTTTTAATTTTTGCAACATCTTTAAAATCTATAGTCTTTTCACCAGCTACACAAAAAGCACAAACTTTCTTTTTGGAAGGTTTTCTAAATTTTTTAACTACAACCTTCTCTTCGCTTTTTACATTATCAGCCATGTCAATCTCCTTTTAATTAAAATGGTAAACTATCATCGTCGATAGGTTCAAGTTCTGCTGTGTCTGGTTTTGGTGATGAAGTAGGCTTTGGTGCATCTGCGCCATCAGAGTTTCTAGAGCTTAAAAACTCAACCTCTTCTGCAACAATTTCAGTAACATAGCGTTTAGTACCATCGCTAGCCTCGTAAGAGGAGTTTTGGATACGCCCAATTACTGAGCATTTTGAACCTTTCTTTAAAAATTTGTGACAGTTTTCTGCTTGTCCTCTCCAAACCACAATATTGAAGAAATCTGCTTGTGGGCCGTTATCAGCATTTGCAAATCTTCTTTGAACAGCGAGAGAAAATCTACAAACAGATACTCCGCTGTTAGTAGTTGTGATTTCAGGGTCTTTAACTAAATTTCCAATTAGAATAACTTTATTCATAATATTCTCCTTAAATAAACTCTTAAAGCACTTAGATTATTTGCTTTCTTTTTTTACAAACATTTGTCTAACAATGCCTTCAGTAATGTTCATGAGTTTTGCCATTGGCTCAACTTCTTCAGGTTTCATAGTTATGTTCATAAGAACATAATAGCCTTCATTTTTGAAGTTGATAGGATAAGCAAGTTTTCTCATTCCCCATTTATCAATGCCTTCAATAGTGCCGCCTTTAGCTTCAACATAAGAAGAGAACTTTTTGATAAGTTCTTCGCGTTTTTCTTCGCTTGCGTCACTAGCAATGATATAAAGAAGTTCATACTTATTCATTCGCTATACCTCCTTTTGGACTAAAATGGTTTTTCGCTTTGCTGCAAAAAACAAGGACAGTATTTCACTGCTTGATTATGATTATAACCATAAAAATAATTTTTGTCAAGTGTATTTAACAAAGGAAAGATGAATTTCTGCTCTTACTTAAAAGACATCTTGATCAATTTCTCAAGATGTCTTACTTAAAATCTTTAATTTTGCTCTCTTTCCTCGGCAGTTTTATCACTAGAGCGCGATATTTCCTTTAGAATTTGCATTTGCTCATAAATTTTATCCCAGTTATCAGGCAGAGCTGGCTGAGCAAATTCCACTTTGATATTTTCATCATTTAAAAAACTCTCACTTGCAAGTCTAATTGCTCCTTTGTGTCCATAAAGACTTAACATTTGCAGATAATAATTAAGATAGGAGATATAACTTTCCATTGTCTTAGCGCTTAAGCAATTGGGGAATTTGCGATATAGAGGCGAGGTTTTATCTTCTAGAAACATGTTTTGTAAATTTCTATCCATTTTAAATTCTTTAGCAGCAAATCCACTAATAATTTCATCCCAATATCTTTTAAGATATGGCTTTGGTTCATAGCCAGCCGCTTGAAGTCTACTTGCTAAAAATCCATTTATTTTCTTATTTAAATCACGAATATCACTACGCAATTCTATTCGAGAAACGATATCTTTATTTTTATCGTCACTTAGATTGATTTTGTTTTCAACAAGTGTACCTTGCCAATATAAAACTGAGATGTTTTCCTTGCCTAGCCATCTCTCACAGCGCTTCAAAACTTTTGTTGCATCTTTTAAATATGCTTTGATATCCATAAATTAATTATATCATAATATTTTCAGAAATCAAGAGTCAATTTATGATAATAAAACAGCGCTTTAATTTATTCCTTATTAAAGCCCCAATAGTTTTGACGCTTTTTATTATTAAAACTTAAAAAAACAATCTATAAAAGATTGTTTTCGTAACATTATTGCTATTTTTTTAGCTCTACCAAATATGCTGTTGGCACATCTTCCACTTTGACCTTGCTTGAAATCTCTACGCCCGCAATGGCAAAGATTTCATTTCCGCTTGCTAGTACTGGCAGTGTGTCTCTAATTCTTGCTGGTATTTTTTTGTCTATTAGGAAAGATTTCAATTTTTTACTTCCGCCGCCAAATTTTGTGAACACATCGCCATCTTCTCTAAATCTCCATACGGCATCTTTTGGAACTTTTCTATAATCTAGAACTATTTGTCCCTCTTTTGCATTGAAATCTTTAACTCTCTTAACAATGAGCTTGCCACCACCTGGCAGATCAAATTCGCCGCATCTGAATGGAATATTTATTACGGGTTTTTCTTCATGTTTGTTGTGCAATGTAAGATAATCGTATTCCTTAACTGCGACCACTTCAAATGGCAAATGTATTCTCTTGCCGTTATCACAGTTGAGCGCAAGATCTTTTATTGCATCAATATGTTTTTTCTCTATATCTTTATTGACGCCTATCGTTTTGAAAGCTTTGAAGATGATCCTTGAAGTAATTGCATTTTCATATAGGAAATATGAAAGAGGAATTTTTACTGCTTTGTCTTCAATGATAAAAGCATCTGTATGGATCTGACTGTTAATATAATCATCGTCTTCTTTTACTGCTTTCCCAAAGCTTGCGATGGCATTGATAGCTCCTGGCCATTTTGAAAGGATGTCTTTCATAATTTTATTGCGAACAAAATTGCGTGCGTAAGAGTCATCTTCATTTGTCTCATCTTCAACATAGTCAAGATGATTGTCGTCAAGATATTGATATATTTCTTGCTTTGTGGTATTTAACATTGGTCTTATGTAAACCTTTTCGCTTATCGCACTCATTCCTTTCGCGCCAGCAACTCCGCTGCCTCTAAAAATATGCATCAAAATTGTTTCCGCTTGATCAGACATATGATGAGCTAAGGCTATCTTATCAACAACGCCTTTTCGTAAAAGCGTTTTGAAAACTCCATATCTTGCCTCGCGAGCAGCACTTTCAATGCTTATCCCCTTCTCGCGCGCGATCTTTGGCGCGTCCACGCGGAATTTATAGTATCTAATTCCTAGTTCTCTTGCCTTTTCTTTTACAAAGTCTGCGTCTATATAACTATTTTCTCTTATTTCATGATCAACATGAATTGCGACAACTTCAATGTCATATCGTTCTTGATTTTGTGCAAGAAAATGTAACAGTGCCATTGAATCACTGCCTCCGCTACACCCCACGCCAATAATTTCGCCACTTTTCAATAAATTATTTTGTCTGATAAATTCTTCACAAGATTGCATAATTCCTTCCTATATATAATGCACATATTATACTAAATAAAATGTTATTGTGCAATATAAAAAGAAAATTTTTTTGAATAATTTGTTAAAAACCATTGAAAATTTCGATAAAATTTAACTTTTTTCGCGTTTTTATTAATTTTTAAAATATTTTTACAACAATGCAGGTCATGTCGTCAACTGCATAACCATTATTGTTTGCCAAAGCTCGCTGGAGAATTTGATCTGCCTGCTCCTGAGGATTTGCCGATTTAATTGTCAGCAAGAAATCTTTAAACTCACTGTCGCTACCAAAAGTGTCGTTTATTCCGTCGGAGCAAATTATTATAAAATCTTTTTCTTTTAAAACCACTTTCTTTGTAACTGCTTTTGCCTCTTGTAACACTCCGATGGGCAAGGCGCCGCTCTCAATTATCTTGCAACCATCTTCTCCCCTGATATATGAAGAGCTTGCTCCCATCTTGACAAAGTCTGCTATACCACTTTTCAAATCCACAGTACATAGGTCGATAGTTGAAAATATGTCATCCTTTTCAAGATTTAACAGCCTATTGACAGATGAAAGTATAATTTCATTATCAAATCCTGCTTTGTAGAAATTTTCTATTAGGTCGATTGTTGTCTCGCTCTTTTCGTTCGCCTTTTCGCCACTTCCCATGCCATCGCAAATTGCAAACATGAATTTATCGCCATCAAGCCTTTCAATGCTATGACAATCTCCAGAAATGTTGCTGCCAGACCTTGGCTGAGAGGCAAGACCAAAAATACAGTCGTAGGATGGAGATGTCTTTAAATTGACATTGACAAGACCTGCTTTTTCGGTTGGCACCACATCATAAATGCTCATTTTCTGATTGCAAATTTTAGATACAATCGACTGCAATTTCAATTTATTTGCATCCTCCTCTCTTACCACCACACTCGCCATCGAAGTTTTAGCATCTTTTTCATAAACCACGGCATCACTGCAGACGATATTTGAAGATATGAGCTCACTCTTTAAGGCTTCCTCTCTAGCACTGTCAAAGGATATCAAGCTGTCAACCTCTTTCGCCAAATCTTTCATAAGTCCGCTTATGCCGCTAAGCTGGTCTGAGATGAGAAGTTTACTTGTATCAACATTTCCTACCAGTTTTGAATAGGATTTATACTGACTTGTCAAGGTGTTGATTTCACTTATTAAAACATTGCTCTTGCCGCAGCGAGAGGCAAGATAGCTTGGAAGATCTAAGAGGGTCACTTTTCCTCGCTCCATCGCCACTTTTATAAGCTGCGTGAAAACAAGCTTTGTATCTTCACTAAAAGTTCTATGACAGTGTTTTTGCTCACTGCAACCTTTGCATATTGTATTTTTTATCTCTTCATAGAGCATATCAGTGACTTCATCTTGGCTCATCTGGCTTTTTATCATTTTTTTGAAAACATGGTTCATATCAAAGAAAACTTCTGATAGATTATTTAATCTTCTATGAATTAGATCGCGATTTCTATTTATCACACTTTTGATCGCCATTCGTTCATTAGAAGAAGAAAGGAGAATTGAAAGCTGTTTATAGAGTTTCTTTGGCAGAGCTACAAAGATAACCGCGCTCAGAATACAGGGCAGAAATTCTATTATTCCAAAAGAATAGTAAAGCTCAAAATAATATTCTATAAGTGCCTCGCTTGCAATCAATGCTAGTGCTGGAAAAATTCTATTTTGAAATTTAAATACACTAGCTGCGAGCGCCCAAATTATAAATGGTGCAACAAAGAGCGCATTGTTGTTACCGAGAAGCGTTCCTATTCCCATGATAGATGCAAAGTACAGGGCAAGATAGCCTTTTCCTGAGTAGACAATTATCAATATTGCCAAACTGACAAATAACTTTACAAAAGAAAATCCGTAGATATTACAACTGGCAAGACCATCTCCAATCGCCATTAAGGTTATTCCCCCGCAGGCAAGCTCTGCCACAGTAAGCCTGCTTGAAAAGCCGCGTATGATAAGAGGCTCAAAGATTGAGATTGCGCACAGCAGGAAAAGCAGTCCTAAAATTGGTTCTAGCACAATAAAAACTGGGCTGACTCCACTTGTTATATTGAAGGCGACTGCTGATGCTTGGCTTAAAAAAGCATAGAGAAAAAGTTCCCATTTCGCCATTGGCTTTTTTGTCATGACATGAATATAATAAGGCACAATTAAAAAGAGTACAACAGTCAAAGCGCTCACAATTGCACTAAAACTATGATAATTAATTATATATCCTATTAAATAAGCTGGAGATAAAAGCCAAACTTTTTGATTGGCCCATGCCAAGGCAAATAACATCGCAAAAGCAAACGGATAGATTTCATTATAAATGCTTGCCCTTGACAAGATAAAAAATAACAGGGTAAACAAAAGAAAATAGATTATGTAATTTAACTTATTTTTCATAATTTCTCCACCCTTCTATTATAAAATGTATTGTATAAATTCGCCGTATATACAATTGTCTGCAATTGTCAAAATTGCTCATTTTTTGAAGAAAGCTTTTAAGAAATTAGATATTCCTCTTTTCTGCCAATTTACATTGCATTTTTAGATTTTTGATAAAAAAGAGCGCTAGGCTCTTTGAAAAATAAAAAAGCAACCAATTAAGGTTGTCTAATTGCTCTCTTTTTCTTTTATTGCATCCATGTAATCATTGATAATTTTGAGTGTTTTATTTAGATCAATATTTTCTATGACAAGGTCATAATATTTTTTGTGTGCGCGCTCAAAATCTTTACGACTTAAGCGAATTTTAATCTGCTCTTCGCTATCCCCTCGCTCTCGTAGTCTAGACATTAAAACTTCATCTGGCGCATCTAAGAATATGGATACTACGCGGCATTTGCCAGATAAATATTTTCTAATGCTAAGATTTCCCTTTACATCAATATCTCTTATATAATCATTTTCCTTGTCCTCAACAACACTGTCAAGCGGCTCTTTTAACACACCATAATAATTGCCGTGGACTTCTTCATGCTCAACAAATTTGCCTTCGTCAACCATTTTTAAAAACTCTTCCTGGTCTTTATAGATATATGTGTTAAAACGAGCATCGCTTTCGCGTGGGACTCTTGTCGTAACTGAAGATCTTTCAAGAATTTTTAGGTTTTTTCTCATGTTAACGAGGCTGCTCATAACAGTATTTTTCCCGCTTGACGAAATACCTGAAATAATTAAAAACATTGTCTCTCCTCTTTTGCCAAAATCTCTAATGATTTTTGCTTAAAGCATTACAAATTTTAAACGCTTTATAAAAGGATAGCAAATTATTTTAATTTTGTAAAGCGTTATTTCTTGCTGTCATCTTTATTCTGTTCATTGGCTTGTTTGATATTTGCTTCTATCTGCTCTTGTCTAGCTTTCTTTTCTTTCATTATCTTATCAATAATATCAATGATTGAAAACGCTAAAATTAAAAGTACAATAAATGATGGAACAATGACAAGGACAATGATTCCCGTGCTGCTTGACATAAACTCAATGAATCCAGCAACTCCACTTTCTCTATAAACACCAACAACTCTATCTCCTCTTGTCCAAACCGCATCATAATTATAGTTACCGTTACCGTCCGTGTTGCTAGTACCATAAGTTTGAAAATATGTATTTCCCTCGCTGTCGTATTGAATATCATTTATTTTATGAAATATGATTGAAGTATCAAAAGATGCTTTTCCGGTCTTAAAATCTTTTATTTCGATGTTGTCAAGCTCATCCTCGCCAATAAAGGTTGGATGATTAGTTGAAGAGCTATAGAACGCGATTATATCTCCTTCTTGAATATTTGAAAGATTGACCTTTTTAATCATAACAACATCGCCTTTTTCAAACCCGCTTGCCTCCATTGATCCTGACATGATTCTGACATAAGATTGTCCAAAAAAGGATGGCACTTTGTTGCTAGCCAAACTTTCAAATCCATAAACGATAAAGATTATTAAAATAATCATAACAATTACATAAAGAATATTAGTTATGATATTAAATGCCTTTTTAAATCCAGATTTTTTATCTTCATATACACGCGCCATAATCGCCCCTAATTAAAAACCGTTTGTACAAACGAGTTGAATGTCAAGAATATCTTGCACTGAAAGACTTTGATCAAGAATTTCAAAAGATATGTTATAAGTGCAGCTGCCTCCACTTGTAATAGTTTGCGCTGGAGACATTGGATAAGTTGTCTCACTATTGCCATTGAAATAATAGTACTCGTCAATTGTTATATTATTTGTGGTTGTATTATTGATAAATGAAATATTTACAGCTTCGCTTTGCGAATTATTAACGACTGTAATAACAAGCGTAATAACTGAGGTTTTATCATCAAATTTAAGTTCTAGGTTATGCCAACCTTGTGAAGATAAAGTATTTTCATTTATCACAATGTCATCTAAAATAGGAGCATCTTTGAAACCTGAAATTTGCGCAGAAACAGTAATATCAACTTCTTTTCCCGAAATGTTGACATCTCCTGATTTTTTTTCATTTTCATAAAATAAAACAAGGCTCACTACCAAAATTGCAATTAGCAGTAATAACAATATAATATAGATGATAAGCTTTGATTTGTTATTCTTATCATTATTGTACCCATTTTTGTTTAAATCTTTATCTTGATTCTTCATTAACGCTCCTCTTTTATTGCCTATTGTAAAATGTTATAGGCGCCAATGGCCTATAACATTTTAGGCAATATATAGGTTTTTGATAAACCATGTCATATTGGCAATATGATATTAAAATATGTAAATTATCATTCTGCAACATTTGCAAGATTGAGTCCAATAGACCATGTTCCATCTACAGATTCCGCTTCGTTTGTGATGTCAAAAGTAACTCTGAATGTAGCTGACTGTTCTGTTTCAATTCTTACTGGTCCAGAAATTTCTTGTCCTTCAGTAAATGAGGCAGCATCATCATATTGGCTTGTAACGGTGACATTGTCAACACCACTAGGAGCAGTAAATGTTACATCAATAGCTCTCTCTGTGCTATCATTAGTTACAGTTATGTCAAGTGAAATTACATCAGAGTGGCTAGTGAATGCTAAGCTAATATTGTCCCAGGCTGCGTCATTAACTGCATCCGTGTTTTCGTCGATTTTAATTTCACTAAACTCGTGCTGCGATGAGTGTCCATCGTCGAGTTTGGCAGTCAAGGTTGCAATAACATCACTTGATGTAAATGTAATTGTACCATTCATGCCAACATTTGCAGGACTTAATGCAAAAACACCAACAATAAGTAGACAAGCTACTAATGCAAAAGCGGCAATAGATGAAAATAACTTAGCTTTAAGTGACATAGTTTTCCTCCTTTTAATTAAGATTTATCAAAAGGCCTTGCAGCCTATTAATAGCGTATTTGCAAGAAAACTTTCTTGTAAAATTAATGTGATGCATGATTTGTATGAAATCTGCTTTATGTTTGTTTGCAAGATTATTTTGAATAAACATAGTAGTTTCCGTCTTTACTTGTATTTGTAAAGTTGCTTGTGATATAGCTGTTGACCGCTCCGCCATCAACAATGCTCTTAAGCACTCGCACAGTGGTTGTACTACTGTTGCCAAGCAGATTTCCGCATGCCCATTGACTAGTCGCCGCTATATAGATTTCTCTACTGTCGATTATAACTGTGGTAAGCGATGTACAATTAAAGAAAGCAGAACCTCCTATGCTAGTTACATTTGCTGATATTTCTATTGTTTCTAAAGTACTGTTATTAGAGAAAGTATTATTCCCAATAGTTGTTACGGCCAAAGGAATTTGATATGTGTTGCTTTTGCCCAGTGGATATAGGATAATTTCTGTTTTATCTTTATTAAACAATATTCCATCTTCACTTGAATAATTTTGATTGTCTCCTGCTACATTTATTGCTGTAAGTGATGTGCAACCTTGGAAAGCAGAATATTCATTAATATATGTCACACTTGCAGGTATTTCTATTGATTGTAGGGCGCTGCAATTTTGAAAAGTGCTAGATTCAATATTTGTCACGCCATCTGGAATGTTTATTGATATAAGTGAGCTGCAGCCCTCAAAAGCTGAATTTCCTATACTTGTCACTCCTGCTGGTATATTTATTGATTGTAGGCTAGTACAGTTACTAAATGTGTTTTGCCCTATACTTGTCACTCCTGCTGGTATGTTTATTGATTCAAGGGCGCTGCATCCTGAGAATGCCCCTCCACCAATACTTATCACTCCTGCTGGTATATTTATCGATTCAAGGGCACTGCAACCCGAGAAGGCATAACTATGTATAGTTGTTACGCTGTTTGGAATCTCTATTGATATAAGTGAACTGCAATTTTGGAAGGCTGAACCTTCTATGGTTTCAAGTTCACTATTCTGCCCAAAGTTTACGGTTTTTAAAGCTCCGCAATCATCAAAAGCGCTATTTCTTATAATTGTTACGTTTGAAGGTATCTCTACCGTCTCAAGAGAACTACAATAAGCAAAAGCCGAGGCTGGAATTGTTGTAACTTTAGGTCCTAAAGTTACTTTTGTGAGATGTGCATATCCTTTAAACCCATTTGTTAAGTTGCCAGTATTTATGTAAACTTCTGTAACTGGCTGTCCATCAATATATAGCATTGCATCACAGCCGCTAAAAATATGGTCACCGGCTCCTCCCGTAGGATCACCAAGCTCAGCCCATTGATCAACTGTCCCTTCGTAGTAAATAGATTGTAGCGCAGAGTTGGAAAATGACGAGAACGCAATTGATTCCACTGTATTTGGTATTGTTATCGAATTAAGTGAGGAGCATTCATCAAACGCATTCCTATCAATGCTTGTCAAATTACTATTTTGGAATGTAACATTTGAAAGGGCAGTGCAACCAAAGAAAGCCCCTTCTCCAATGCTTGTAACATTTTCACCAAAGGTCACTTTAGTTAAACTTCTGTAACCTGCAAAAGCCAAACTATTTACATCAGTGTTTATATATGCTTGAGTCAATGGCTCATTATTTATGTATAAGACTCCATTATTAGTAAATAAGTCGTTGCTTTGAGACGTACCGAATTGTGTTGAAAATGCTATACTTACCCATTGGTCCACATTACCGTTGTAATAAATTGAAGTTAAATAATTTGCAACATATGCCCCAATACTTTGCAGACTTTTAGGCAATGTAATAGTAGTCAATGAATTGCAGTTGGCAAACGCCGAGTAGCCAATTGTCTTTAAACCTTCTGGTAGTGTTATTGATGTCAAAGATGTGCAGTTTGAGAAAGCTCTTTCTCCTATTGATTCCAATAAACTTCCTTGCTCAATTATAAAATCTGTAAAGGCACAATTTCTAAATGCATAATTTCCGATCTTTGTTACATTTTTTGGAAGAGTAAATGAAGTTAGTTTACACCCATCAAAAACATATTCATCAATTAAGTAAAGATTTGTATTTTCAGTAAGATTTACATTTGTTAACTGGGTTTGTTGGAATGCATTATATCCGATATATGATACAGAACTTGGAATATTAATTGTCTGAAGAGAACTGTTACTGAATGCTCTTCCGCCAATGATTTCAAGGCTTTCAGGAAGAGAGACAGAGCTAAGAGCACTGCAACCAGCGAGAGCTGAACCTCCAATTTTAGTTACCCCTTCAGGGATTATTATTGATTCAAGCGAAGTGCAATTTGAAAAAACACGAGGTTCTAAATATGTTATGTTTTGAGGAAAATCTATTGAAACAAGATTGCTACATTCATCGAAAGCATAATCACTAATGCTTTCAACACTATCAGGAATAGTTATCGCGGTAAGTTGTCGGCAATTTTGGAAAGCTCCAACTCCTATGATCTTGCAATTTGGGTTTATGGTAAATTCTGTAAAAGTATCTGTTACAGTATCTACTAAAATCAAATATGGATTATCATCATTGCCTAAGTATTTGCCATTGTCCAATATATTGTAATTTAAAGCATCACAGCGGTTGAAAATGTTGGAAAATGGATTTGAAGACATGTTAAGAATACTATCTGGTATTGTTAATGATTGAAGTGCCGTGCAATTTGAAAAAACGCTTGCGCCTATGCTTGCAACGCCATCAGGCAAAGTAAGCGCTGTTAATTGGTTGCATCCTGAGAATGCACTATCATAAATTATCTTGCATTGGCTATTGATAGTAAAAGTGTTGAAATTGGTTGTCAAAGTATCTACTAAAACAAAGTAAGGATTAGTTTTAGATGCTAAATATCTGCCATTTTCGCTTTCATTATATTGCAAACTTGAAGGCAGAGCTCCCTTCCCTATACTTTTAACAGAATCTGGTATACTGATAGAGGTTAAATTGTAACAACTAGCAAAAGCATAGTCGCCTATTTTTTCTATTGTGTCAGGGAGCACAACACTCTGTATTGTGCTACGTGCATACCAAAAAGCACCAGTATAAACTCCACTCGTTGTATTTTCTCCATCTACTATTGTTGTTACAGTATAATCATCTCCCTGTACAAACTCTCCATTAAAAATTGAGTACGATGCAGGCACTTCGACATGGGTCTCTGTGCCACTATATTTGATTAATGTATCACCACTAAATTCGAATCCTTCGAGTACTTGTGGATTGTATTCCTCAATCGTTATCGTAATTCCGCTGAGGTCTAGGGTTAATAAAGATGGAGCTGAAACTGTGATAGTTACTCTGCCGTTTGTCTCTGTATCTGGCGTGATAATTGCATTTCCTTCTTCATCAAAATCAGTTATTGTAGTTGGATTGATTGTCCCTGATGCCGTTGCAGTAATCTTGCCTTGAAGCTCTGATGAGAGTGTAGTCTCTTCAAGTGCGTAATATGTATTCTCAGTTGTATTGATTATGTCAAAACATATCTTAAAATTTGTATTTGTAATTGTGTGCTCTCCAATATTTGCTGTAAAGCTTCCATTGATATATCCTGGCATAAAAGAATCAAGGGCTCGCTCCTGTCCATCGCCATAGTCAATACTTGCACTCTTTATATACAAGCTTCGATCTGCAATTTCAAAATTAATTGTGCCTTGCATGTTGATTGTTTGGCTTTGTGCTGCTAAAACACCAATGACTAATGCTGCCAATACGGCTAAAAACATTATTATGGCAGATGCCAATTTGATTTTTAAACTCATCTTTTCCTCCTCAATTTACATCCCAAGTACTATTGTTTATTTTTAGCCACCCTATTCTACCCCCCCCCGCCTTTTTGTCAAGCGAATGACGGAATTTGTAGAATTTTTGACTTTCTTTGATTATTGTATCAATATTGATCTAAAAAAATACGAAGTACCCTTTAGTTTAATAATTTTTATTGCTATAAGATAAATGTCTTTTTTGATTACATATATCTTATAGAGAAAGCTTGTCTGCACAATAATTTGTGTTTTTTTATTTGGCAGCTTTAAAAAAGCCAGCTTTTAAAAGCTGGCTCAACTATCTTACATTCTGAAATAGGACAATATTCCGGCAAGCAGAGCATAGCAAAATTTGTCTCTATATTCTTTCGTCTGCAAATCTTTCTCTTCTTGAGGGTTTGATAAGAAGCCGCATTCGACAAGGACAGCAGGAATATTGGAATAATTGAGGACAAAGTAGTCTCCAACTGTTACATAATCACGCGCATTATCGAAGGCTTGACATACCGAAGTTTGGATGCTTTTAGCTAGGTTAAATCCCTCTTCGCTCCCCTTTGCATAAAAAACTTGTGCACCGCTACACGAGGAAAGAGGAAAGCTATTCATATGGATACTGATCATTACATCTGCGCCGCTATCGTTGATAACATTTTTTCGTTTTTCCATTTCGCTTTTTTTCTTGTTTGATGCATTTTCATCATATAGCCCATTCATATCGCTTCTTGTCATCGTCACCCCTATTCCAAACTCTTCGCACAGATCTTTAAGAGTAAGGGCATATTTGAGGTTAAGTTCGCTCTCGCTAACTCCTGTCGTCTTGCCGCTTGTGCCATTATCGCGACCTCCGTGGCCGGCATCAATGACCACATTGAACTCTGCTCTGGGCATGCTTGAAGAGGTGGTGAAGGCAAGAGTGATGAAACTTGCAAGAGCAACAATAACGGCAAGCAAAATTATTAGGGCCTTCTTATTAATAACCAAAAATCTCATATAATAGTTTATTTAGAATGGCTTCCTTATATAACAAATTTGTAATCTAAAATAAAAAAGTTGACATAAAACATTGAAAATGCAAATTTCTCTATGTTAATCTCTTTCTATATAAAAAATTTAATACAAAAGGAGAATTTAAATGATAAATAACGAACAATTAAGTTCGCTTTTTTCTGTTGCTGAAAATGAATCTGATTATGAAGAAGAAAAGCGAAAAAAGAAACAAAAACTTGTGAGAAATGAGTTCGAAAAAAGTGGTAAGTATGGTATGCCTCTTATCAAAAAACAAAATATTGACCTTGATAAGATAGAACTATTAAGCTATTTAAAAACTAAAACTGATGATGAAGAAAACAAGAATAAAACAATTCATTTTTTCACTTATGATTGGAATTTTGAGGTTGTATATGAAAAGCCGGAACAATCACTTGAAAAATTGGATCAATATTATGCTTTGCTTACACCTGAATTTAGTACATATAAAGATATGCCACTTGCTAGACAAATCGATAGCGTTTTCAAAAATCGTTGGTGTGGTGCTTTTTGGCAAAAACAAGGCATGCTTGTGATCCCAACAATTTCTTGGGGCTCATATGATTGTTTTGATTTCTTTTGTGATGGTGTTGAAGAAGGCTCTGTCGTAGCAGTGTCTACCTACACACGAGAAGATAACAAAAAAGGTTTTATGGAAGGTTATGAAATTATGATGGAAAAGATTAAACCAAGTGCCATCATTTGCTATGGAACACCTTTTGAAGAAATGACAGGTAATATCAAATCAATTGACCCATATAACAGCGAAAAGCTAATCCAAAAGATTGGATTTGAAGAATTTACAAGAAAATATCTTTCTGGACAGCTTTATCCGGAAATATAGGAGCAAATTATGGAAGACTTAAAACTAACTATCAATATGCTCCCAAAAGGTGCTTGGAACAACGATTTTAGCAAAACGCTATCTAAAAAAGATTGGGATAAACTCCGCAATTTTGCACTAAAAAGAGCAAATGGAAGATGCGAAATATGTGGATATAAAACTGATACCCTTGACGTTCATGAAGAATGGGAATTTAATATTGAAAAGAAAACGCAAACTTTAAAACAGATTATTGCAATTTGTTCAAAGTGTCACGGAGTTAAACATTTTAAAAACTCTGTTAGGCTTGGCTATGGAGAAGAAGTGCAAAAGCATTTTATGAAAGTCAATAATTGCTCTGAAATGGATTTTGCAAGTCATCTCAATAAGTCCTTGCTTGAATACAATGAAAGAAATTCTGTTTATCGTTGGAAGATTATTGCAGATTTAGAAAAATTTGGCGGAAGCGGAATTGAAGTAAAACAAAACAACATTCCCCTAATAAAAAACCCGTATGAAAATGTGGAGTGGGACAACCTTTCATTTAGTGATACGAAAAATTTGTTTGAAATAAAAAGGAATGAATTTTTATTAGGCTCTCCTAAAATTGTGTCAATCAATGTTGATAACTATCAAGGAGTTATTCAAATCAAAGCATTATTTGCTGATAGAGTTGAATGGTATTTAGATGAGAAAAAGATAAAAACGAAGTATAACACTGCTGGGCTATTCACAACTGAACTGAAAATAAAAAACTTAATCGGCAAATATTTAAAATTTAAACTTATTGGCATAGGCGGAGAAACAATCTCAAAAAACTTTGAAATTTTGCCACAGGAGGTGCTATAATGGGAATGTGTAAACCGAGTGGCGGAATAAATGAGCCGATGTGTGGACAAATTGGACAAAATATACCGGGTTCGTTTGGCCCTCCTAACACAAGAACAGATATGTATAACATAGATAATCCAGACGAACTATTGCAACAAAGATGGTATAGCCCAGATGGCAGAAATTTGTGGAATAGAGATTGGAAACACAAAAATGAAAATCCGAAAAATCCTCATAAATATCCACATGACCATTATTGGGATTGGACTAAGCCACCAGGAAAGCAAAGACCTAAATATAAAGGTCCAAATGGCGAAGATACAAACAATTCATATTGTTAAAAGGATATTTTATGGAAAATAAAAATATTTATAACAAAATATTTGAAAAAAAGTGTGCTGTTTGTGGAAGCAAATATATGGCTGATATCTATGATCAAGGTGAATGTTCAAATTGTGGTTGGTATAATGGCAAAATATACAGTGAATTCCCTGACAATGTTATATTTTCAAACTTAGTTCCATTAAATAAGGCAATAAAATTATACAAAGAAAACAAACCTATTAAACCCGATTTAGATGATTTTCTTGAAGCGTTTGAGCATTATGGCGAAACAGGATTTGACTATAAAAATGTTGGTTTTTCCTTATTTAGAAATGGCGAAAATGGAATTGAATTTAATTGGGGACCTAACCCTTATGGCACAATATACTTCAAAGACAAGGAGGATTTTATCCAAAACGCAAAAATTGACAATGAATATGTCCGAGATATTTGGGACAAAGTTGAAAATCCTTGTTATTTATAAGATACAAAATTAAGCATATCAAACTCGATATGCTTTTTTATTTTTTTTGAAAATATCTGTTTTCGCAAATAACTTTGAAAAATCTTTAAAGCAGAAGATTCTTGACAATTTATATGACAAAATTGTTTTGCAAACTTTTAAATGATTTTGTTTGCGATGCGCCGAACATCTCATCACGACAAAAAGCTTCTAATCTCAAGATGTTTTTCCAACATAATTGACAAATTTTTTCGCTGCGTTATAATTGTAATATAGAAAGTCAAATGAAGATGATGTTTGTGCTGTGCAATAAGAATGCTCAAGCATATAAAATTCATCAATTTTATTGAAATTTTTCAAACAATCGATCTTTTTATGCTATTTAGATATTCAAAAGTGAGGAAATTATGAAACAAGAAAAAATTAAAAATTTTAGAGAGAAAAACAAAGATGCCATGACCCTGCTTACAAAGCTGACAGAAGAAGAGAATAAGCAGCTCGAGGAGCTTGTAGAAACACTTAAAACAGCTATTGCCAAAAAGAGTGGTTTTGAAATCGACGAGTCTTTAAAAGATCCTTTAAGGGTTTTATCACACAAACAAAATCAGCATATTGATGCCGAACTATATAATATTATAAATAAATACTTTGAGCCGGCAGCTAAAGAATATTGCCTTATAGTTTTATATCAAAAATCTGTCTATAACCCTAGCGGCAACATAGCAGCAGCCAACAAATTAAAGAGGCTTGGCATTGATATATCAGATCTGAAGACTTATCAAGATAGTGTCAATAATATCTATAAAATTGTTGACTATGTTTACAAAAACTATGATATGGACCCTGAAAACCTCATCAAAACTATTTCTATGTTAAGCAGAGAATACTGGCAAGAGTTAAATTTAACTGAAAGAACAAGCTTTATCCCAAAAGTACAAGAGCTCGGTCATGAAATAGAAGAACTAGAATAAAACCAATTGACAAAATACGCTAATTTAACTAAATTCACGAGGACTTTTTAAAAAATCGCTATTTTTTTGTACTAAGGTATTGACAAATCCCCTCCCCGACTATAATATAGTCTATAGGAGAAAAAAGATGAAAAATACAAATAAAAAAATATGGTGGAGAGATCCTGCCGACCGTGATGAGATCATTAAAGAATTGACAAAATACAATATGATTTCTATCACAAATATTTCCAGTAATCCAGCAAAACTGCTCAATATACTTCTTGAAGGGGTTCTAAAAACTGAGAGAATTTCCAATGCAATCTATCAAAATTCTAATTTATCATATGCGGAAACAGATTCATTAATTGAGCATGCACAACAAATTTTTTATCAAATTTTTGTATGTAACTCAATAGTTGCTCAACAAAATGAGACCAAGCCGCGTAATGCTGAGATAAAAGTGGAAGACCTAGATTTGGTAGGCAAAAGAATAGGAGAATTTGCAAAAATCTTATATCAGCTTGGCATTGTTGAGACAACTTTTGTTAAGGAGTTTATTTCCTTTTGCTATGCTGACATTTTTCAAAAGTTTATTAACTTGCCTAAATATCAGTTTGCAGAAAAGTTTCGAAATGAAGCCGAAAGTATAAATCTGATGCTTGCAGTTGATCTCGTGCAACTAAAGAAAAATCAAAATACTCATGCTTCGCAATATTATTTAAACAAGCTTGATGAGGAAATTTCTCGTGAAGAGCAAGAAGCAGAAATAGTAGATAAAGAGCAGCAAAGACTTTTAAAAATCAAAAATTTCAGAGAAAAGAATAAATCTGCTATGACCCTACTTGGAAAATTAAGCATGCATGAAATGGAAGAGATTGATGATTTTTTATCAAAACTTGAAGAAGATGGCGACATTGTTGACGAATTATCACCTGCAATTGAAGAATACATAAATATCGTCCTTTATCAGAAAGCTGTTTATAACCCTGACGGCAACACATCTGCAGCTGATAAAATTAAGAAACTTGGCATTGATATATCTGATCTAAAAACTTACCAAAAAAGTGTTGATAAAATTTACGAAATTGTTGACGCTTTCTGCGAAAAGTATGATCTTAAACCTGACTATGTGATCCATATAATTTCTATCGTAAGTAGAGGAAAATGGCAAGAGATGAACATATTGGAAAGAATGGAGGCGGCTCTAGCTAACATTACAGAATTATCTCAAGAAATAGCTGAATTAGAATAGGGAGGAATAAATGGAAAAGAAAGAGTTCGTTAGGGTTTTAAATAGACAAATAGCAGAAGATATTGTTTTTCTCGAAAAACTTGAAAAAAAGAAAAATGGAGGAAAGAGTGAGGGAAAATAAAAAACATTCAAGCAAACAAGCAAAAGAGTTTTTTGATTTTATCGAGGAATGTAATGCGTCAGATAAAAAGTTTTCGGCGGACCCATCTTACCAAAAAGAAAAGCTGAAAAAGGGAACGAGAAAAGAGGTTATTAATCAAATTAAAAAGACCAAAAATGGAACCGACATTATTAATTTCTTTGTTTTCCGTACCTTCTTTTTCTATCAAGACTTTGGAGCTGTGGCAGACGCGCTTACAGAAGCTTATAAGACCTATGAACAGCTGTGTAAAAAACGCTCTCCAATGATAACTCCCTATAATTTTGACACTTTTGCGCAACTAATTTTGAATGAATGCAGGTTAAAATTCGAAGATTTAAGCCATTACAAAGAAATGAAACTTACAATACAAAAACTTAATAAATATTATGCTTTGTGCAGATTCTATAAAAACTCGCTAATGCTTGATCCAGAAATTTCTGTGGATGTAAGAAATTACTTTATTTCTAAAGATGAACAAATAAAAATAATAGAAGATTTTAAAACTGCCTATGATAAAATTCAAAAGCTTAAAGCTAGACTTGAAACGCTGCAAGAATATCTTAAAAATAAATTCCAAACCAACATTATTCCTAAAGCCGCATTTGATCAATATGACAGAGAAATCAGCAGCGCAATCAAACTAATGAGACAGGTTTTGGTAGCGAAGGACGATAATGCCAGCGGCAAAGAACCCTCCCCCGCTATAAACAACGACAAGGAAAATGATGATGACAACTTAGGCCTCGACGACAACAATCGTGACAATGATTAATTCTTATTAATATAATTAAAAGCCTTAATTTATAAGGCTTTTATTAATACCTTTACTTTCAAAGAAAAATGTGGTATATTTATATAAAAAGGAGAGCTAAATGGCTGATAAGGAAAAAGGGCAGGCTTTAGATGCTGAAGAAATAAACAGACAAGAGCAAAAGAGACGGATGCTTGACAGATTAACCTATTCTTTTTATAACTCAATGCAACTCTTTAGCAAAGCTAATGGCGCTAGCGAAGACAAGGTTGAAATTAATCTTGACAAACATATGCTTACAAGTCCTTTGCTAAAAGAAATTCTTGTCGCAGAAGAAGAAAGCTTTAAAGATTTTAAAAAAGAATACCCAAACGGCAAATATGTCTTCCTGTGCCGAGATGACAATGTGGTGTATAACGGCCAAGAGCTTGACATCTTGGCTGAAAATGTAGAGCTGATCAAAAAGCTCTATGGCTGCGACTTATTGTTCGTCAGCCAGATTTCGTATAGAACTTCAACTAAAAAACTAGAAGAACTCCAAGCGCAACGAGACAAGCTCCAAGCTGAAATCAAGAGCATAGGCGATAAAGAATCCAATTCTATGAGCAAGTATATTGAGCTTAGCACAGTCAAACTGAAAGTTGAAATACTCCTCTCTGATTTAAATTTATACTTAGATACTATCAAACAGCGTGCTAAAGAGAAGCTGCCTCCAACTGAGGAGTATGAAAAAATAGATGTCACCGAAACCGCAACCCACACTTTTGACGAAATTCTTTATGCAAACAAACTGCTTATTGAGCAAGCTGAAAAGATCAATTCCTTTGAGGTGAAAGATGAGAACGGAGTCTCTCGTCATCTTTCTCCTTTTGAAAAATATCTTGTCTGCTTCTATTTTGCTTCTTCTGTGATAGATTACAACTCTAATGGTAAAACTAATGCTGAAACAAGAGATTTAATCACAATACTTAAAACTAAACAAGGCTGCTGCGTAGGATATGCTGCGATTTTAAAGACAATGTTGTCCATGGTAGGGATCAATTCCTGCAGTATTGCTGTAATAACCAATGATAACTGGCAAGAAAATCATAAACAAAATCTTGTAGAGATAGATGATGATTTATATAACATCCACGGCGTCTTCGCTGCCGATCCAACCAGCTGTGTTGCTGAGCCGACTGGAGTGTGCGTCCCAGCTTTATCTAACGCATTTCTATCGTTGTCTGATGTCAATATAGATGACTACGCCTTTGCAGTGAATGGACGGGAAATTTTGGAGTTCATCGGAAAATCCACCCTCCCTAGGATCAATTATGGCGAAGAAAATCGAGAGAATTATTATTTTGAACATTCAAAAGATAAGATATTGACAGAATTTGAAAAAAAAGCTCGTCCTCTTTTGCAAGAATTTTTATCAAGTCATAAATTTGACTCCTCGGAGCGGCTACGCCAACGCAGCATAAGTCAAAAACTTGATCAAGATAAAAACCTATATAACATTATGATGGCGCAGCGAGAAAGACGAAATACAATACAAAGGCAGATTGAAAACTCTTTTAATGTCCATCTAGAGCGCATGAAAAGTTATGACAATATATTTGATATGGTAACTGAGCTTGTCAATAGCGCCAAGAGCTACGCAGGGCAAAATAAAGAGCTGAGTTTTACCTACCTTAAGGACGGCAAGGAAATTACTATCGAGCCAGAGCGAGAGCATATTGAAGATTTCTATAGGCAGCTTTATTTAACTTTCAATTCTATCGCAGAAAAATACAATGTTGACAACAAAGAATTGTTGACTGCTTTTCTTAGATTTTGGAAAAATTGCAAGTGGGATCAAGCTCAACCGCCATCAATGGAGAGTATCTTGAAGGTTTGTGATTTAGAGATCTTTGACGAGCTCTATAGTTCCAGTGCTAAAAAATTACAACAATCTGGGCAAAATATAGATGCCAAAAGCTTTAAAGACTACATTCTTTGTAAAAGCAAAATTAGCGATAATATACACAAATTTGCCAATATGGTCAAAATGTTGAATTATATAAGCAAGAGCTATAATGGAAAAACTGAAGAGCTGATCAAGCTCAACAGAGGAATGCTGCAACAAAAACAAGAACTTCGTAGCATAGAAGAAAAAATAAAAACATTGCTCAAAAATCCCTATCTCGGCAAGAACATTATAAATGGCTTAAATGAATCGCTCGATTTCATACAGGAATCATATAAATCAATAGACGAGGCAATATTCGCAATAAACTTCTTTCTTGAAAATCAAAGCATCAATGACGACGAGCGAGATGGCTGATTTATACAACATGCATAGGTCAATCGTTTGAGGGCGGGCTGAAAGCCTGCTCTTTTTTCTTATATAAAAAGATAAAAGAAAATTGATAGAATTATTCTTGACAAATAGCTTGAAAAAGTCAATAATTTAAATATGAATTTATTGTTATCAATATTTATGGTTCTTTCTTCAATGGTGACCTTTGTGCCAGGAGAAGAGGCAAAGATTATTGCCTCATCTTGCTATCTCTATAGTGAAAGTTCTTTCTCTAGTGAGTATGTCGTCTATGAGGACAGTCCAGTGACGCTCTCTCTTGGCGATGAGGTGGAGATAATTTCAGACGACGAAGGCGACTTTCTCTTTGTGAGCCTTCCTTCAACAGAAATAGAAGGCTATGTTTATAGATATTATGTAAGTGCAAGCAATGCGCAAGTTGTCTACCCTACTTTCAATGCCACTCTTCGCAAAGATAGTGCGCTCTATGACAATAATCTCTTGCAAACAGATATAACGCTAAAAAGCGGCGAAAGGTTATTTTTATATGATGGTTATGATGACAAGCGCGAATATACTCCAGTGCAAGTTGTGCTTGAAGATGGCAGCTTGTATAATGGACTCGTTTTGACAACTGATATAAAGCCTGACGGAATCAGCAGCCTTCTTATCGTTGGTATAACCATTATAGCCGCATCAGCAACAATCATACTTTCCTTGATTTTCATTAAAAAAAGTAGAGACAAAAAGAAAAAGAAAAAAATAATATAAACTATGTGATGCTAAAACTTAAACAAGTTAAGTTTTAATTTTGCTA